>JAZSMZ010000074.1:0-20469 GCA_045536155.1 Eubacteriales bacterium | reverse complement strand
TCTTATCCAAATAACCATAGTCCACGCCCCATGTGTCAATACCGATGGAAGCGATATCGCGGTCATCGGAAAGCGCGCACTTGCGGATGGATGCCTTTATTTCGTGGAAAATGCGAAGAATATCCCAGTTAAAAGAACCCGATGTGATGACGGGATCGTTGGAAAAGCGGTGGTTTTCTTCCAATGTCAAGCGCTCACCGTCAAAGCGTCCGACAATGCCTCGTCCCGAAGATGCGCCGAGGTCAATAGCAAGCATTTTCAAATCAGCCATTGTAATCTTCCTCTTTAATATCATTATTTTAATAATTATTGATTGCAAACACTGTCATGATAACAGTTATATATAGAATAGCACACTTTTTAGTATTTTTCAATATCGTATATGTAAAAATAATCGCATTGTCATAAGAATTATTGAACTTTTTCTTTGTTTTTACTTATTTTGCACTTGCTCTTTTTTTGCTTTCGTTACCAACAGCAAAAAAGAGATGCCCCTGATCGGGACATCTCTTAAAGAAACATTATTATTTCTTCAGTTCTCTTGCCTTTGCAGCGATGTTTGCGGGGGTGAGTCCGTAGAGCTCGAGAAGTGCGGGAACCTTACCGGAACGGCCAAAGGTGTCGTTAACACCTACACGGCGAACGGGTACGGGATACTCTTCGCTGAGCGCTTCGCAAACTGCGCTTCCAAGACCGCCGATGATGTTGTGCTCTTCAGCGGTAACAACACATCCGGTCTTCATTGCGGACTTGATGATGATCTCTTTGTCAAGAGGCTTGATGGTGTGGATATTGATAACCTCGGCATCGATGCCCTCGTTTGCAAGGATAGCTCTTGCCTCGAGTGCCTGACCAACCATAAGGCCGGTAGCAACGATGGTAACGTCCTTGCCCTCTGCCATCATAACACCCTTGCCGATCTCGAACTTGTAGGTGTCGGGATCGAAGAGAGTGGGGATAGCAAGGCGTCCGAAACGCATATATACGGGGCCGTAGAAGTTGATTGCGGCTTCAACAGCGGCGCGTGCTTCGGTAGCATCTGCGGGATTGATGATAGTCATGCCGGGGATGGTGCGCATGGTTGCGATATCCTCGTTGCACTGATGTGTTGCACCGTCCTCACCAACGGTAATACCTGCGTGAGTTGCACCGATCTTAACGTTGAGGTGGGGGTAACCAACCGCATTGCGGATCTGCTCAAATGCACGTCCTGCAGTGAACATTGCAAAAGAGGATGCAAAGGGAATCTTACCGGTGGTAGCCATACCTGCTGCGATACCGATCATATTGCCCTCGGCAATGCCGCAGTCAAAGAAACGGTCGGGGTATGCTTTTTTGAATTTTCCGGTTTTGGTAGCTTCGGCAAGGTCAGCATCGAAAACTACGAGGTTTTCGTATTTTGCGCCAAACTCCACAAGGGCGTCGCCGTAAGCTTCACGGGTTGCTATTTTATCTCCGATTGCCATTATTATACTCTCCTTTCAATCAAAGCGCTGCAACAGCTGCTTTGATTTCTTCAACTGCCTGCTCGTACTGCTCTTTGTTGGGAGCGGAGCCGTGCCACTTAACCTGATCTTCCATAAACGAAACGCCGCGGCCCTTATGAGTGGTCATAATGATCGCTGTGGGCTTGCCCGAGCACTCACGTGCTGCCTTTGCGGCCTTTTCGATCTGCTCGAAGTCGTGACCGTCGATGGAAACTACGTTCCAGCCGAAAGCCTCAAACTTGCTTTCGAAGGGAGCGGGACCTACTACCTCTGCAACGGGACCGTCGATCTGAAGTCCGTTGGAGTCAACGAAGAGGCAGAGATTGTCGAGCTTTTTGTGAGCGGCAAACATAGCTGCCTCCCAAACCTGTCCCTCTTCCGACTCACCGTCGCCGAGTACGCAGTAAACTCTGTAATCTTTATTGCTGATCTTGCCCGAAAGAGCCATACCGCAAGCGGCAGAGATGCCAAGGCCGAGAGAGCCTGTGGTCATGTCGCATCCGGGAACGCCCTTCATGTCGGGATGTCCCTGGAGATAGCTTGTTGCCTGACGGAATGTTTCGAGATCTTCCTTGGGGAAATATCCTCTCTCTGCGAGAGCTGCATAGTAGGAAGGTGCGCAGTGACCCTTCGAAAGTACGAAACGGTCGCGGTCCTCCCACTTGGGATTTTTGGGGTCTACGTTCATTTCAACAAAATAGAGATATGCCAGAACGTCCGCAATAGAAAGCGATCCGCCGGGATGTCCCGAGCTTGCCGAATAGACTGCTTTGAGCGCACCAAGGCGAATTTCGGCAGCTATCTGCTTAAGCTCTTTGATTTTTGCCTGTTCCATTGTATGTCCTCCTGATTTGATTTCATTATATGGGATAATTAATTATTGACATCGTTTATTATATAACACAAATATAAATTTGTCAATTATAAATTGTTAATATTTATCGTTTTTCGATAAATCATTGCTTGATTGCGTACAATTTCAGGTCCCATGCGGGAACATAAGGCACTCTCCGCATGAAAAACGTGTAATCGGGATACAACTGCCTGATATAAAGAGGGATATCGATTATATCGCCCACTCTGTGATAAAGGGAGATCGAGAGCGAGGGCGAGTGTCTTTTTATCGTTTCATGCGAGCCCAAAAGCGCCTCGTGCTCGTTGCCCTCGACGTCGTATTTGATATAGTCTACCTTTCGTCCCGCAAAGACGTTATCGACCGAATCAGCCTCAACCGACACGGTTTTACCGCCCTTCGATGCCGACGATCCCCTGCCCTGCGAATCGGCAAATTCGAGGATGCATTTTTCCTTCCATGCCGCGACGTTGAGCGGCGTGACGTTTTGATTACCGGCAAATCGGTCGGACAGCTTGCGATAGGATCGCACATCGGGCTCAAAAGCTGTGATTTTTATGTTTTCATTGAGCAAAAGCAGCTCGCTCGCGGTGTCGCCGTCGTATGCGCCGAGGTCGGCGGCCACTTCATATTTATCGGTATCGAGCAAAGCATATTCAAGCTCGGGATACGTCGCGCTGTCCGAAAGACAGGCAATATCGCCGCTGTAACGGTAACGAAGCACTCCGTCAAATACTCGCTTCGAAAGCTCGTCCTTAAGAAGGTCACGCACTCTTTCTATCTTGCTTTCGTTTTCGATAAACCATTCTCTGTCGCAAAGTCCCGTTCCGTATACGGGAACGTCGGGGGCGACCGTTTCATGCTCGTTTGCAAGCGTATAAAAGGCATCGAGCACCTCGGGGCGCTGGGAAGCAAAGCAGATAACGGCAAAAAAGTCGCCGAATTTTTCATTGGCCTCCGCTTTGGACATCACGGGCATATCGCGGAAGGTGCGCTTGCGGACAAATCCGTCGGAGGCAAACACTCCATCGATCTTTATGCCCCTTCTTTGCATCTCGTCGATGATCTTGTCGGCACCGTTGCCCGTGCCGTAGAGCACGATAGGCTTTTTCGTTTCTTTTAATCTCTGCCACACATCGGGCATGGAATAATCGATCATTGCAGTTTCAAAAAGCGGCGCGCGTTGTTATAGAAAATATCTGCGCGTACGCTGTCGTCAAGCTCGATCTTCATGAAAAGATCAACATATTCGTCGAGCGAGCAAACGGGATAGTCGGTGCCGAACATGACTCTGTCATGTCCGCACTTATCGATAAGCTCGCGTGCACGCTCGGGAGTCATTGCCCAGAGCGCGCTTGAAAGGTCGTACCATACATTGGGACGTCCGTAAAGGTACTCTTCAGCCTCGTCCCAAGCCTTGTATCCGCCGAAATGGGCGGCAACGACCTCAAGGTGTGGAAATCTATCAAGCAGCTTAGCCAGCTTTTTCGGCTCGGAATAGCGGTACTCCGCTCTATCGTCGCCCATGTGCAAAAAGAGGGGAAGTCTGCCCTCCATTATCTCGCAAAGGCGGTACATATCGCTCCCTTCGAGATCCATCTGCTGAATATCGGGGTGGATCTTCACACCGCGAAGTCCCATGCCCTCGCATCTTGCGATCTCTCCCTCGTAGTCGGGATAATCCTGATGCATTCCGGCAAATCCGACCGCTTCAAAGCCCTCCTGTCTTGCCTTTTCGGCAAGAGAAGCTATCGAATCGTTGACCTTGTTTACCTGATGTGCGTTCGTAGCTACCGAAAAAAGCAAAAATCCCGCGAACTCGATATCGCGACCCTTGGTGTTATTCGCCTGCTCGGCAAGGTCGGCATAAGTGCCCTTGCCGTGTACTTCGAAATTATAAAACTTACCGAGACTGCTGACCGCTTTTTGCGATATTGCCTCGGGATAGGTGTGCGTGTGTATATCAAAAACCTTGTAGCGCAAAATTGTCATCTCCTAAAGAATATTGCTGAAAACAAATCATCGGGGAAAGAATTAAACGAATAATTCCTTCCCCAAATAATTTTTATAAAGTTATTTAAGCTTGCTCCACAGATTGTTCAGTATCTGCTTTGTGGCAGCATCGAGATTGAAATAGGGCTGAACGATCGCGCTGTTTACGCTTCCGTCCTCATTGGAATACTGCTCGGGCAGATCGTAAAGCACGCTGTAATAATCCTCGCCGAGCTCTTCTTTATAGTAAGCGGAATTCTTTACCTTCTCGTTGGGAGAAGCGTAGCAGATATAAAGCGCGTTTTCAACGGCATATTCCTCTTCAAGCATAAAGTTTATAAAGAGCTCTGCCGCACCGGGATTCTTTGCGTTCTTCGGTATGCACATAGCATCAACGAAGGAGTTTGTTCCCTCAACGGGATAGTAGAATGCGAGATTTTCGTTGTTGTCCATCATCGAAAGGCAGTCGCCTGCATAGTAAACGCCGATGTAGGAGTTTTCGCCTTCCATCTGGTTGAAGATCTCGTCCATGTAATAGCCCTTGAGCAGAGGCTTCTGCTTGACCAACGATTCATAAACGGTATTCCACTCACCCTCGTTGGTGGTGTTTACGTTAATACCGTTGTAGAACATGGAAACGGCAAATGCATCGCGGGGATTGTTGAACATGATGATCTTGCCGGAATATTTCTCGTTCCACATAAGTCCCCAGCTTTGATCTTCAACGTCGGCGGCATCAACGTATTCGGTATTGTAGATGATACCGAACATACCGACGGTATAGGGTACAGAGTACTCAGCCGCGCCGTTTTCGCCGGCACAGTCATAGTACTGACCCACGCGGTACTGCTTTTCGATATTCTCATAATTGGGGATATTGTCAAAATTGATCTTCTGAAGCATATCTTCCTCTATAAGACGTGCGATCATATAGTCGGAAGGTACAATAATATCGTAAGAAACGGTGCCGCTCGAGATCTTGGTGTAAAGCTCTTCGTTGGAAGCGTAGGTGGTATATTCAACGTTGATACCGTACTTCTTTTCGAATACCTTTTCAAGATTGAGCGAGTCGTCCTCGCCGTTGGCGATATTCTCGCCCCAGTTGTACACGTTGATCGTCGTACCTGCATACTCGTTTTCAACAAACTCGATATGAGCATACGGGTCGGAGCAGGATACAAGACATGCGACAAGCATCATAAGCACAAGAAGTGAAGCGATGATCTTTTTCATTTCACCAATGTTACCTTTCTAAATGGAAAAATTATTTCATATTCTGTTTTTTCTCGGAGCGTGCCTGAAGAACGTTCGAAATAACGAGCAGAATGAGCACACCTACGAGAAGGAATGTGGAAAGTGCGTAAATATATGGCTTAACTCCCTTTTTCGCCAGCGAATAGATGAATACCGGAAGCGTACTGAAGGTACCTGCGGTAAAGAGCGATATTACGTAGTCGTCAAGCGAGAGGGTAAACGCGGTAAGCGCGCCCGAAACAATAGCGGGGAAAATGAAAGGCAGTTCAACCTTGAAAAATGCCATGATCGGGGTACAGCCGAGATCAAGCGCCGCTTCGGGAAGATGCTTGTCCATCTGGCGAAGCTTGGGGGTAATCGACAGGATCACGTACGGCAGGTTAAAGGTGATATGCGCTATCAGTATCGACCAAAATCCCGTGCTTCCCGATCCGATAATGGCAAAGACACCCGCGAAAAGAAGCATCATGGAGATACCCGTTACGATATCGGGATTCATCATGGGAATGTTTGTGACCGAGGTAATGGAATTTTTGATCCACTTATTTCTCAGTTTATTAAGACCTATTGCCGCCATAGTACCGATGACCGTCGATATCAGAGAGGATGCAAGCGCGAGGATAAGTGAATTTTTCAGCGCGGCCATCGCGCCCTCGTTGCGGAACATCTCACGGTACCAATAGCCAAAGAACTTTCCGTCGGCATAATCGGCGGAAAATGCCGCCGTACTGCTTCCGGCAGTGAAGGAATAGAGCACCATGATAAAGATGGGCAGATACAGAATTGCAAATATCAGGATCGTATAAATTCTTCCTGTCTTCTTCATATCATCGGTCCCTCACTTTCGGTGTCGCCAAACTTGTTAACGACAAACATACTCGCAAGTATCATAAGCATAAGAACGAAAGAAAGTGCCGCACCGATACGGTAAGACATCGCATCGGCGTTACTGAGGAATGCCATCTCTATCTTATCGCCGATAAGGGTGATCGTTCCGCCCGACAGAGTAGCCGCGATATAGAAGGTGCTTATCGCAGGTACAAACACCATGGTTATACCCGACACAACGCCCGAAAGGCTCAGCGGCAGATAAACCTTGGTGAACACCTTCCAGGGGTTGCATCCGAGGTCGCTTGCAGCCTCCGCATAGCGGCGGTCGATACCCGAAAGCACGTTGCATATCGGAACTATCATATAGGGCAGAAAGTCATAGACCATGCCGAATATAACAAGACCGGGCGTGCCTACAAATTTAACTTCGTCCATTCCGAAGGATTTGATCGCGGCATTGATGATGCCGTTGTCCTCGAAAATATTGAGAAGAGTATAGGTTCTTATGATAAAGCTTACCCACATGGGCACCATGACAAGCATCAAAAGAAGCTGTCTGCGGCGCTCGGGCAATGACGAGATATAGAGAGCGACGGGATAGCCGATGAGCAGGCATATCACCGTTGCCGCACCCGCAAAGAGAATGGACTGACCGAAGGATCTCACGTATCCGTTTTCGGGATCTGCAATAAACTTTATGTTGCCAAGAGTAAATCCGCCGTCCACAGTGGTGAAGGTATAGTACACAACAAATATCATCGGCACGATGATGAACAGTATGCACCACAGTGTGTGAGGTCCGAGGAGCAAGGCGCGTCCGAAGGAGCGGTTTTTCTTCATTCCTCGCTCTCACCTCCGTTTAAAGCCGATTCGGATGCATCATCCTCGCCGATAATAATATCGGGATTGGACATTTCCGCAACTTCATCGGAGAAGGTGGAATAATCACCGAATTTGCCGGAGTATTCGGATTTTTTCATTACATGGATAGCATCCGGCTCGACATAGAGCCCGATCTCGTTGTCGGCGTAGTCAGAGGTCTCAACCATCCACTTAAAGCCGCCGACATCAACGATGATCTCGTAGTAGTCGCCCTTGAAGGTAACAGACGTAACCTGTCCGACAAGCATACCCTTGTCTTTGGGCACTATATCAACGTCCTCGGGACGGACAACAACGTCAACGGGCTCGTTTTTATCAAAGCCTGTGTCAAGGCACTTGAAGGTGTGCCCCGCAAAGCGGACGCTGTAATCGTCAAGCATTACGCCGTCGATGATATTGCTCTCGCCTATAAAGTCGGCAACGAAGGCGTTCTGGGGCTCGTTGTATATGTCAACAGGACTGCCTATCTGCTGGATCTTACCGTCTGCCATTACAACGATGGTGTCCGACATGGTAAGAGCCTCTTCCTGGTCGTGGGTTACGTATATAAAGGTAATACCCGTTTTCTGTCGGATATTTTTTAGCTCGTTCTGCATATCCTTGCGAAGCTTCAGGTCAAGAGCGGCAAGGGGCTCGTCAAGAAGCAGTACCTTGGGGCTGTTTACAAGAGCGCGCGCAATGGCAACTCTCTGCTGCTGACCGCCCGACAGAGTGCTGACGTTTCTCTTTTCAAATCCGCGAAGATTTACAAGTTCAAGCATTTCGCTGACTTTTTTCTGTATTTCATCGTTTTTCGCCTTCTTGACTCGCAATCCGAAGGCGATATTTTCAAATACGTTCAAGTGCGGAAACAGTGCATATTTCTGAAAAACTGTATTGACAGGACGCTTGTGAGGGGGCATATCGTTGATACGTTTGCCGTTAAAGAATACGTCGCCGGTATCCGGAGAAATAAATCCGCCTACAATGCGCAAGGTTGTGGTCTTGCCGCAGCCGGATGGGCCCAAAAGGGTTACAAATTCATTGTCGTGAATGTCGAGATTGATACCTCTAAGCACTACTTCGCCATCAAAATCCATGCTGATATTCTTCAGCTCGATAAGCTTGTCATTCGTGTTTTTCATTTCTAAAGTTATCATACTCCTTTTTGACCGATTATGCACCATTTGTCCCTTTTTGAAGATGCGGGACAAAATGCTGTCTATACAGTAAATCATAATATCATATTTACATCAAAAATGCAATAGAATCGGCAAAATTCTTTAAAAAATATTATTAATCGCGGCCTGCCATGACTAAAGCCGAAAAATCTCGAAATATCTATGTAATTCTCGCAAATCCTCCATTTTTCTCTAAAATTCGCGAATGCTCACTTTGCCTTTTGAATTATCGTACCCCCTCTTTATTAGAAAAAACCGACATAAAGAGAAAAATGCACATTAAAAGAGGGGTGAAATTCGTTGCCGAGTAGAAAAAAATATATAAGGAGAGCATCCATAACGGAATGAGAAAGACGACCGAAACTAGGTCTGTCACCCGTCCTGCCCTTTCGGGCAGCATTTTCATGCAAAAAAGCGATGTGACAGCCATTGCTCCGTCTAGCGGCTTTATGGGCAAAAGATTGATCAGGGCGTAAGCGATACAGCAAAATGCAAAACACGAAAAGAAGCTCATCGTTACAGCGGCCGCCAGGATATTGAAAACACAGCCGCCGAGGTATACCGCCGCCGTTTTTTTATAATTTACCGAATTCAACGACGACGATATATCGATTCCTCCCGCGCTGAAGGTGATGCTTTTCACCCGTACCCGCAAAAGAAGCATTGCCGCCAAATGTCCCGCCTCGTGCACCGATACCGCCGCCATCATAGGCAAAAGCAGATCAAAGGGGGTAAGCGCAACCGAGAGCGATATAAAAACTATAAAGGAATATTTTATCTGAAATTTCTTCATCGCTTGACCTTGTCAATTTATTGTGATATAATGAGTTAACAGCTTAATTCATGAGGTAAATACCATGACCAAATTCGGAAAAGTGCATCTTTTCAAAACACTCGTTTTATCCAACGGATTCGGCTCACTCTGCGCCGCGATGATATCATCGATGACCTATGCGCGTCAAGGCGAGCCCATGTCCAATATATTCGCTCTCGCCGCAATATATATCGCACTGGCCACCTTTTCGGGAAATATGGCGGCAAAAGGATTGCCAAAAGGCCCTGTTGAAAAGTGGTTTCCCGTGCTCATTCCCCTATCGGTAACCGCACTTTTCTGGAGTGTATGCGTTATATTCTCGGGCGGCGATCTAACGTCGAGCATTTTCAACGTCTACCTTTACAGCCAGCTAACCCATCTGCCCATCGTATCAACGGTAGTTGAATCGGGCAACGTCATGATGGCCTTCTATCTGCCCTTCACCTTTAACGCGATCTTCGTTGCATCCTTTGCATTCTTCCAAAAGCTCCCCCAAAAGGGTGCAAAGCAAAACGACGAGCCTATAAGCGATGCTACGTCCGATAAAGCCGCACCCGCTTTCACCCTCTCCCACCTCTTTTTGATTTTTGCGCTGATCGTGACCACTTCCGTTGCCATCAGCCTGTTTATGATTAAATAACATGATAGATAACAAAGAATTTGAAAAGCTGCTCACTTCTCCGTTTGACAAAGACGGCTACACGTCAAACCGCGTGCTCGACGTAATGATAAAGGCCGCTATCGAAGCAAAAAAGGCTATTTTAGAGGTATACGCGCGCGATTTTGATGTAATTCTCAAGGCGGACAGCAGTCCCGTCACCGAGGCAGACTATGCCTCAAACGACATTATTACAAAAGCGCTGGCAGGAAATTTTGCCGACGTGCCGATACTGTCGGAGGAGAGCGCCGACGACAAGCGCCGCCTTTGTAACCGCTTCTGCTTTATCGTCGATCCGCTCGACGGCACGAAGGAGTTCGTCAAGAAAAACGGCGAATTCACGATAAATATCGCCCTTGCCGACAATGGTGAAAGCGTTATGGGAGTGGTTCTCTGCCCCACCACCGACGAGCTTTATTTCGCCGCGAAGGGCATGGGAAGCTACCGCATCAAAAACGGGCAATGCGAAAGGATCCACACGTCGTCAAGAACAGACGGACTCATCGTAATGCAAAGCAGATCAAACGCAACGAATGAATGCGATGCCCTGTATAAAAATGCGGGCAAAAAGATTGCCGAGATCCGATCGGTGGGCAGTGCGATGAAGGGCTGCCGCATCGCCGAAGGCGAAGGTGACATCTACTACCGCTACGGGCGCACGATGGAATGGGACACTGCCGCCGTGCAGATAGTCTGCGAGGAGGCGGGCGGAATTTTCGGTCAGCTTGACAAAAACTTTTCACCCATGCGCTACAACCGCGAAAACAACGTAAACGAAAACGGATTTTTCATTATTAACCGTGCCGAAAACCGTCTTCATTGACATTAAACCGATAAAAAAAGAATAACTCCTTTTGATGTGGCAATAATCGTGTCATCAAAAGGAGTTTTTATTTTTCGGAGGAAACAAAAATTTATGTTAAAAAGATTTGTACTTATTTTCAGCTGTCTTACCCTGCTTTTTGCCGTATTTGCATATGCTCTCCCCACGCCCGAGGACGCCGCACTCTACGACAACTTCATCCGTCTGCACGTTATTGCCAATTCGGACAGCGAAAGCGATCAAAAATTAAAGCTTGAGGTACGGGACGAGATACTTGAATATATGTCGGGTATTTACGAAAAGCAAAGCGATTTTGAAAGTGCGAGGGAGCTTATCAACGGTCACCTTGATGACATTCAAAGCATCGCAGGCGATTTTTTAAAGGAAAAAGGGTACGGTTATCCCGTTTCGGCAACTCTTACGTCCGAATACTACCCTACCCGCGAATATGAAGGAGTGTCCCTTCCCGCAGGTAAGTATCTTTCGCTTCGTGTGATAATCGGCGAAGGCGATGGCAAGAATTGGTGGTGCGTGATATTCCCCTCCCTCTGCCTTGATGCGAGTGCAAAAAAGGAAAAGCTGAGCGAGGCCGGCTTTACCCCGTCGCAGATAAAGATCATCACCGGCGGCGAAAAATACAAGTTAAAATTCCGCATACTCGAGCTTTTCGGCGAGATAGGCGAATGGTTGGATTAAAAAAACAGAGCAAGTCATTGACTTGCTCTGTTTTTTTGGAGCGAGTGATGGGAATCGAACCCACGCGACCAGCTTGGAAGGCTGGAATTCTACCATTGAACTACACTCGCATATTCATTTGGAACGCTATATATAATATCACAAAAGCAAATAATTGTCAAGTGTTTTTTGAAAAATATATTTTTGGGGGCAGTCAAATGAGAAATACATTTGACACAGCTTTGGCAGCAAACAAAGTGTTTGGCAAAAAAGCAATCATCCAACTGCCCCGGCATGCCTTCGTGTGTCGGTAATATAAAACAAAAGTGATGCTGTTTGTTATTGCGCTCCGCAGGAGCAGGGGGAATCGAAAAGTCCGGTCATATTGATATAGTACCGTCCGTCCTCATTCTTTTTGAATCCGAGCATACGGGCGATCTTTTCGTCACAACCGTCATAGTACATATTCTTTTCGTCGAGAAGGTCAACGAAATTCATAACAGCACGTCCGAGCACAAAAAGTGCCTCAACGTCATGAGTGCCGACAGCTTCGTTTATGTTGTAAAGATGTCCGCCGTCTTCTTTGAGCGAAAACTGCGCTACTCCGAGCAGCTTTCCGTCAACAGCGGAATATGCGAGAGCCTCCTCGATATACACGCAATCGCACTCGCCGCATATCCTCTTTTGTTCATTTTTATCCTGTATCGCTTTGCAGATCAGCATTTTACTTTTCCTTTTAAAATAAGTTTTTGAAGACCGAATCCTATCGAAACGCCTATCATATTTAGCAGCAGATCGTCAACATCAAAGTATCCGAGCAGGGTGAATACCTGCACGATCTCGGCTGAGAGAATGCATACGAGCGAAATTACAAAGCAGCCGATAAATCTTTCTGCCTTTTTCACGGTATGAGGCAGCAAAAAGCCAAGCGGGACAAACATGACTACATTGCCGACAAGGTTTACTACCGCCGCGCGGTTGACACCGCCGAAAAGCGAACGCGTGTATAGCGCGATCGTTTCAAATGGAACGATGTTCAGCTTTTCGCGAAACTCGCTCCAATAATTCTGCATCCACACGCTGTTCGGGCTACTCAGCTCATGATAAAGCCTTTGACCGAACATCAGCCAGAGCATAAGCAAAATATACACGCCGAACGCGCTATGTATTATTATTTGTTTTGTTACGTTTTTCATTTGAGGTTTTTAAGATAATGTACCTGAGCGCCGCTCAGCTCGCGCCACTCGCCTGCTTTCAGTGTGCCGAGAGTGATGTCACCGATGGCGACGCGGCGAAGGCTCATGATCTGAAGTCCCACATTCTCGCACATCTTTCTGATCTGGCGGTTACGTCCCTCGGAAAGCTCGAATCCGACGATTGTCGAATCACGCTTCTGCGACACAAGCGAAATTTTTACCGGCTTTATCTTATAGCCGTCGATCTCCATGGGCTCGGAAAGCTGACGCATGAGCTCGGTATCGACGATACCCCGAATGCGGACGTGGTAAAGCTTTTTAAATCCGTGACCCGGATGGGTAAGGCGATTTGCAAGCTCGCCGTCGTTGGTCATGATGAGCAATCCCTCGGAATCCATGTCCAGTCGGCCGCACGGGTATACCCTCTCGCCAACGCCCTCGACAAGTTCACTCACGCAGGGACGGCCGCGATCATCGGACATCGACGTGAGATATCCGACGGGCTTATTGAGCATGACGTATCTCTTCTTGGACTTGCCACCCTTTACCACTTTCCCATTGTATTCGACCTTGTCGACACCGGGGGTGATCTTCTGGCCTATTGTCGCGCGCACGCCATTGACGGTAAAGCGACCCGCTTCGATTTCCGCCTCTGCAGCGCGGCGGGACATGAGTCCGCTGTCCGATATGTATTTTTGCAAACGCATTTCTTCTTTCATTGTCTGTTGCCGACCCCGCTTCGCGGGCGTCCTTTCATTTATTTTGATATTCCGAAAAGGCCGAATAGCCAATCGAAAAAAGTAATTTTTTCTTCTGTTTTATCGCAGTTTTCTGTAACGCAAAGATCGCTCGACGCTATCCTTTCGCCGTTTGAGGTATATATTATCTGCCCGACTATATCCCCTTCTTTGATCGGAGCATATAGGAAACGTCGGCACTCGATTATATAATCGATCTCGGCATCGCGCGGCACTGTCACGCGGATATTTTCGCTCGGCACTGCTCTTACCTGCCTCGTTTTTCCTCCAACGACATCCAAATAAAGTTGGGGGCAGAGCAAATAAAGATCGACGCTTTTACACAGCGAAAAGCCGTAGTCAAGCAGCTGTCGGTGATCGTTCCAATCGTTCGGGGCATTGAGGGTAACTGCGATAAGGGTAGTCCCACCCCGTTCGGCGGCGCTGACAAGGCATCGTCCGCTCGCTTTGGTAAAGCCCGTTTTGACGCCGATACAGCCTGAATATGATTTGAGCAGTTTGTTGTGGTTTACCACTGTATGCGATGCGCTCTGCTTTCCCTCGGAATCGATAACAGGAAAAGTGTATTTATACGTGGAAACTATTTTTCGAAATGTATCGTTTTTCATCGCCTCGGCAGTGATTTTCGCAAGCTCCGAAGCCGTTGTGTAGTGATCGTCGCCGCTTAGTCCGTGAGGATTTGTAAAATGTGTATCGAAAAGTCCAATATCCTGCGCACGGCTGTTCATCATGTCGGCAAAGGCGGCGATATCCCCAGCCGTATGTATGGCGAGTGTCTCCGCGGCATCGTTTGCACTCTGCAATAAAAGAGCATAAAGAAGCTGTTCAACAGTAATCCTTTGTCCCTCTTTTAAATAGACCGACGAACCCTCGACTCCCACAGCCTCGCGCGGGACTGACACGACGGTGTCCATATCATTATTTTCGATGACTACGAGCGCTGTCATTATCTTGGTCGTGCTTGCCATCGCCATACGCCGATCGCCGTGTGATGCGATTATTTTGCCGCTTTCGTCGCAAAGAGCCCAGCTTTCGGCGGAAAGTCCGAGAGCTTTTGCCTTGATCGGCAAAAGAATCAAAGCGATCGCAGCAATGATCAGAGCCACTCTTTTAAGCATGAAATTTTACCTCACATAAGTTTTACAAAAACATTTTATGTGAGGTAAAATACTATTATTCAAACGTCTTACTCTTCGGTGGGTTCGACAGCTTCGGTGCTTTCGTCATCGCCGAAAACATCATCATTCTCGTCGCTCTTTTTCGATCCGACAACGCTCTTGATCTTGGAGATGATCTCAGGCGCACGCTCTACCATATCGGTAAGCGACTCGACGATATTGTTCGGGCGGGTGTCAACGTTGTTGATGTTGAGCATCTCAACGCTTCCGTCTGCCGAGATAACGAGGAATGCAACGGGGGAAATGCTCAGTCCGGTTCCGCCGCCTCCGCCGAAGCTCTTCGGACGCTCTTTTTTACCGTTTTGAGCGGCAGGAGCATTCTGACCGTTCTTTTCGTTTTTAAAGTCAACACCGCCGGAAGCGATACCGAGCGATACCTTGGATACGGGAATGATGGTGGTACCGTTCGGCGTGCTGATAGGCTCGCCGATGATAGTGTTCGCGTCTGCTATCTCGCGAATGCTGTCGAGTGAGTTTCTGATGATTTCGCCAATATTGCTTTCCATAACTGCCTCCGTTTTATTTAACGTTTTTATTTATTATTACTGATTTGTTTTCTTCGTAATCAACAGAATCGCTGCTTTCAATGCAAGCGATACGATCTGCCAGATGCGAATTGAAAAGGTGATGTCTATATCCGCGCTCCATTTTTCGCCCAAAAAGTCGCATCCGATATAGGTTTCGCTGTCTTTTTCGTATTTGATTTTAAGTGTATTTTCGAGCAGCGCAAAGAGATATGCCATCGCCTGCGACACCGCCCCGTAGGTGATTGCCGTTGATGCGGCATCGCCGGTGGCGACGTTTAATACGATTCTGTTTATCTTTATTTTTAGATAAGAGCCGAACTTTTTGACAAGTATCTTCGCTACGCGCAAAACGAATCTGACCAGTGCGAGTATATCGCTTACCGTCCGCTTCTTTTTTTCCTTGGCAGGCGCTTTTTTTACCGTTTCGCCCTTGCCCTTTTTCTTTTTTGCCGACTTTTTCTTTTCGGCCTCTCTCTTTTTACGAAGCGCCTTTGCCGAATAGTCGGAGAGCTTGATCTTCTTTTTCGGCTTGGGGGTTATGCGATATTTGACAAAGCCCAACCCGACGTCAAGCGTAAGCTCGTCCGAATATCTTATACGGACCCAAAGGGGCAAACAGGCAATGAGCGCAATTACAGCCGCAATTGCCGCCAAAACATATAAAAATGTCACCCCTTATCGCCTCCGTCCGTTTTATACTTCTGTTTTTTTATTCTGTCTGCTCGGTGTTTTCGGCGCTTTCGATATTTTCAACGATTTCACTCTTTTCGCTCTGCTCGCCCTCTTCGTTTGCGGCGATATTTCCGAGCGAACCGATCTCGTCGAGAGAATTGAGTCCGAAACAGCGCAAAAACGCCTCGGTCGTAGCATAAAGCACCGGCTTGCCGGGCACGTCAAGGCGTCCGACGGGCTCGATAAGTCCTCTGTCGCAGAGCACGCCGACCGAATACGAGCTGTCAACACCGCGCACCTGCTCGATATAGCTTCTTGTGGCAGGCTGATTGCGAACGATTACCGCGAGAGTTTCAAGTGCGGAATTTGAAAGAGTTCCGCTTCGGCGCAGTCCGAGCGCGAGCTTGATCTTCTCCTCATACTCGGCACGCGAGCAGAGTACACAGCTGTCGGGATAAGCGATAAGCTCGATTCCCCTGCCCTCGTATCTCGGCAGAAGCGATTTTACGAAATCTCTTGCTTCGAGCTCTGTCATCGAAAGGGCTTCACCTATCTTTTCATACGTTACGGGACAGCCCGATGCGAAAAGTATGGCCTCAACGGCCGCGGCCTCCCATTCGGCATCGCGCACTGCTTCGTTATTTTCGGTGTTTTCGATAATCTTGTCTGTCATGATCAGTAGTTTCCTATCTCATGTGTATCGATTTTGTTATGATTCGTTCTGTCGAGGCGCAATACTATATCGAGCGAGTTTACGTCACCGACATCCTCGACGATATTCACTATTGATATTCGCTGGGAGCGGAGCAGCTCAAGCAACGCGACGAAGGTGGTTACAAGCTCGCCTCGGCTTTCCGACTGCAAAAGCAGCTCGCTTGCAGTCATGTCTCCCTTTTTGTACATCTGGCGCATGACGCCGATGATACGTCCGGGCAGCGATATCACCTTATGCGAAAGGAGATTGCCGAGCGCATTTTCGGGCTTTATGCTCTCAATCGACTCTCCGCTTGCTCTCGCACGTCTGACAATGCGCTCAAAGGCCTCGTAAAGCAGCGATACGTCGTGATCGACCAGCTCGACTTCGGGCTCGATATCCTCGGCCTCCTTGACAAGTCGGCCGTGATACACCTTGAAGCGCTCACCGAGCGATGCCGCCGCCTGCTTTGCCTTCTGATATTCGGCAAGCGCCGCGGCAAGACGTTCACGCGGGTCTTCCTCTTCCACCTCGTTTTGACGGGGCAAGAGCATTCGGCTCTTGATGAGCATAAGCTCGGCCGCCATGGTGATAAACTCGCCCGCGATGTCCATATCGTATTTTTTCCAGGCATCGATATATTCCATATACTGCTCGAATATGAGCGATATCGGGATATCGTATATCGAAACCTTATTTTTGTGAATCAGATGAAGCAGAAGATCGAGCGGACCTTCAAACGCCTCCAAATGAAATTTAATATCTTCAAACGCCATCTTTAACCCCGCTACATTTTTAATGCAGCAATAATTTATTTTGAAAAAAATCACAGCCCCGGAATAAGACAAACTACATACGTCATAGCCTTGATGATCGCAGACACAGCCCCCGATATCGGAACAGTCAGAATATTGGTCCAGAGCAGCAGCATGAAGCCTATCATGATGTATCGCTCGTATTTCATTATACCGAAATAGTATTTTGTCGGCAAAAAGACGAACAGAACTCGGGAGCCGTCAAGGGGCGGAATAGGGATCATATTGAAAACAGCCAGCGACACGTTAAGGGTAGCAAAGGTCGCAAGGAGCAAAGATATCGCATAGACAAAATTTGCGTTCATCGTATTCGGTGCCAGGGCATAGAACAGATAGTACAAAAACACGCCTATAAAGCCGAGCAAAAGGTTTGAAACGGGTCCTGCCAAAGCGGTAAGCGCCATTCCCTTTTTGCGGTCTTTGAAATTGTGTGTCATTATCGGCACAGGCTTTGCCCAGCCCACACCGAAAAAGAGCATACAAAGTGTGCCTATCGGATCGAGATGACGCAAAGGATTAAGGGAAACGCGGCCGGTCATTGCGGCGGTTTTGTCCCCCATCTTTGCGGCAACGTACCCGTGAGCCGCTTCGTGAACGGTGAGAGCTATGAGTATGCAGGGGATTCTGATCAACAGCTCTATAATACGTGACGTACTGAATAAATCTCTGAACATTTCTTTTCCTATTATCAAATTTACTTATCCAATCGGACAAGGTCACTGTATCTTTCTCTTTCAACGGCAACATAGCTTGTGCCGTCCTTTACAATAACAACGGGCGGACGGGGAATTCTGTTGTAGTTGGACGCCATTGAATAATTGTATGCGCCGGTTACGAGCACTGCGAGGATATCGCCGCGCGAGCAGCGCTGTATCATTGCATTTTCGGCAAGCAGGTCACCGCTTTCGCAGCAGCGTCCCGCTATGGTGCAGGGATAATCTGCAATTTCCGATGCACGGTTTGCGATGACGGGGGTGTATATCGAGCCGTAGAGGGTGTATCTCGGATTGTCGGGCATACCTCCGTCTACCGACACGTAGTTACGGAATGAGGGTATCTCGCGAACGGTACCCACGGTATAAAGGGTGAGTCCCGCGCCTGCCACGATGGAACGTCCGGGCTCGAGATTGATGTGGGGCATCGCGATATCAAGCTCGCCTGCGAGCGCTTTAACGTGGGAAGCGAGCACTCCGATCATAGCATCATAATCGATTATGGGATCGTCCTCGGTGTATCTTACTCCGAATCCTCCGCCCAGATTGAGTGCGCGGATCGTGTGACCCGTCTTATCGCGGATCTCGGCGATAAAGCGCATCATTATATCGGCGGCATCGGCGAAGGGAGCGATATCGAATATCTGCGAGCCGATGTGGCAATGAAGTCCGTAAAGCTCCAGATGGGGCTGTTTTAAGGCGTGTTTTACCATTTCGAGCGCCTGACCCGTTGATATCGGACTGCCGAATTTCGAGTCGACGCTTCCGGTGATTATCTTGCGGTGGGTATGCGGATCGATACCGGGAGTTATGCGCAGGTAGATGCGCTGATTTTTGCCCATCTTTTCGCAGAGCGATTCGAGGGAAGCTATCTCCTCGTAATTGTCGCAAACGATCACTCCGACGCCCTCTTTCAGGGCAAACTCGAGATCGGCATCGGTCTTGTTGTTACCGTGAAAATATATCTTCGATGCATCGAAATCGGCCGAAAGAGCGGTATAAAGCTCACCGGGCGAAACTACGTCGATGCTCATACCCTCGCTTTTGACGATGCGGTATATCTGCCTGAACGAGAGCGCCTTTGAGGCAAACAGCGGCTCGCTGTCGTCGCCGAAATGCTTCTGCATCGACGATTTGTAAAGTCGGCACATATCGCGTATATACTGCTCGTCGAGTATGTAGGCAGGTGTGCCGTACTGCTCGGCAAGTTCTAATGTATCAAGTCCGCGAACGGTGAGACGTCCGCGATCGTTTATGCTGAAATGAGGGTACAAAATGTAGGACATAGATCGTTTTTTCCTTTTGTGAAAAAGTTGCTGAATATTATTTTATCGCGTCAAAAATGGTCTTCCAGAGCTCATCCTTGCCCTCACCCGTAAGGGAGGAAAAGGGGATAATGCTCTCGGGCTCGACGGGAATCTTCGCATAAGCAGCGGCACGCTGGGTTTTATTGAGCTTGTCGCACTTGGTTGCGGCGATAACGTAGGGGGTTTTTGTGGCGTTCAGCCAATTGATCATGTTGATATCATCGGCCGTTGCACCCACCTTCATATCGATAAGCTGAACGCAAAGATCGGGAGCGTATGCGCGAAAATAGGTGTCGCCGAGGAGCAAAAGACGCTCACGCTCCTGAGGAGTGCGCTTTGCATAACCGTACCCGGGCAGGTCGACCAAAAAGAGCTGTTTGTCGATATCGTAGAAGTTAACGGTGATAGTCTTACCGGGCTCCCCCGACACTCTTGCCAATGCCTTTCTGCCGAGTATCGTATTTATAAGCGAGCTTTTGCCAACATTCGAACGACCCGAAAAGCAGACCTGCGGTCGGTCGGTCGCGGGAAACTGCTCGGGAATTCCGCAAACGTGAGCAAGAGACGCGTTTTGAATCTTGATTGCCATTGCTGTCTTCTCCTTCAAAATATATCAGCTGCGCACACGAGCACGGCCGGGAGTTTGTTTTTCGGGTACATTTGCGATTATATCCGCTTTGGCTTTGGTGCATTCAGCAGTTTTTACACTTGCATCAGCGACGGGAAGTTCGCTTTTTTTTACGAGCGCGTTTTTGAGCACGTCGGATGCGGTTTTGCAGGGAATGAAGGTGATATTTTCGCGTACTGTCTTATCAATATTGACAAGATCGCGCTCATTTTCAGCAGGAATAAGAACAGTCTTTACGCCCGCGCGGTAAGCGGCCATTGTCTTTTCCTTGAGTCCGCCGATTGCAAGCACGCGTCCGCGCAGGGTTATCTCACCGGTCATTGCAACATCGCAGCGAACGGGAGTGCCGCTCAGCTCGCTGACCATTGCAGTGGTGATAGTTACGCCCGCCGAAGGTCCATCCTTCGGCACTGCCCCCTCGGGCACGTGTATATGGATATCCTTTGTCTTGTAACAGTCTGCATCAATGCCGAGCTCTGCATGCTGAGGGCGGAAATAGGTGATCGCCGCGTGGGCCGATTCCCTCATAACATCGCCGAGCGAGCCTGTAAG
>JAZSMZ010000054.1:0-4553 GCA_045536155.1 Eubacteriales bacterium | reverse complement strand
ACTATGTAACCGATACGGGTATATATTTCATCCAATACGATGAATCTCAGACTGTGGGCGGTCTTCAGTTTGGTGACCGACTTGTCGCAATAGACGGCATTGCCATATCGTCTCAGCCTGCTTTGGCGGCGATTCTTAATGCCGAATATAAAGTGGGAGACACTGTCAAGCTTACTGTAGCAAGAATAACAAATATGCGCACTCTCCGTTCAGAGATGATTGACGTTGAGCTTACTCTTGTCGAAAACAATCCTAATACCCTTGTTGAAGAAGAGATTACTCTTGAAACAACGCCTGAATCTCAGAATCCCATATCCGGCCTTTTCCCCGGCGGCGGATTTTAAATAAGAACAAAAGTCTGCCGTTAATTGTAACGGCAGACTTTTATTTAGACTTTAAGGAGAAAATTATATGCCGGATATTTTGATAGTTGACGATGAAGAAATGATACGCCGACTTATACGTAAGTACGCCGAATTTTACGGATATGACGTTTGGGAAGCCGTCGACGGAATGGAGGCTGTTTCTCTCTGCAAAAGGCAAAAATTCGATATTGTTATAATGGATATCATGATGCCCGAGCTTGACGGATTTTCCGCATCAAAAATGATAAGAAGTGAGAGAGACATGCCCATTATTATGCTTTCAGCCCGTGGAGAAGAGTACGATAAAGTGCGGGGATTTGAGATTGGTGTTGATGATTACGTTGTCAAGCCGTTTTCGCCAAAGGAGCTCATGCTGCGAGTGGCGGCAGTGTTAAAGCGGTATAAAAAGTCGGACGACGGTGTCGGTAATGAAATCGTAAAGATTGACGGAATAACGGCAGATGTTTCTGCACGGGCGGTTTACGTTGACGGAGCACGTGTGGAGATGTCTCCAAAAGAATACGACTTGTTTTTCTATATGCTCAAAAACAAAAATATCGCGCTTTCTCGCGAAAAGCTTATCACCGAGGTGTGGGGATTTGATTACTACGGCGATGACCGCACGCTTGATACACATATAAAATTACTGCGCAAATCTCTTGGCAAATACGCAACACATATAGTGACTCTCCGTTCTGTCGGTTATCGCTTTGACGCGTGAACAATAACATGTTTTGGGGTCAAACTTAAATGACTACGCAAAAAAAGAAAATCATGGGAATCAGATGGAAGATATTTATATATCTTTCGGTGTTTTCGGCAATAATCCTGCTCGTTTTGTGGCTGTTTCAAGTAGTGTTTTTGGACAGCTTTTATAAAACAACAAAAATTGCTGAAATCCAATTGGCAGCCGAGCGTATTACAGAGCACATCAGCGATGATAATCTGCAGAGTTATGCAGAGCAAGTTGCCGAAGAAAATGATCTTTGCGTGCTTGTGCTTCGCATGGCAAACAATACACTCGGATATCGCACTGTATCAGCGCACACGCAGGATAGCTGTGCAATTCACGACATGGTGTTATCATCTAAATTTATCAAGTTTAACGATGCATTAAGAAATGGCGGCAAATTAATGCAGCAGTATGTGTACGATAAGAATACTCATTCGTACAAAAGCGCTGATACCATTCAAGAAAAGAATGCTGACGCACCCGAGAGCATTATATATTCTATTGTGGCTCAAAATGACGACGGAGAAACGATGTTTGTCGTTCTTAACTCGACGGTAACACCTATTTTCGCCACACGAAGAACGATACTGTATATGCTTACTATAATATCGATTTTGATGATTGCTATGGCTGTTGTTGGCTCATATTTTATTTCAAAAAAGGTATCTAAGCCGATCATTTCTATAAATAACGCCGCTAAAAAGCTTGCCGCAAGAGATTATCAGCCGAATTTCTCTGAAGGGGGCTATCGCGAAGTTTCCGAGCTTGGCGTAACACTTAACTATGCGGCACGCGAGCTTTCCAAGGTTGACGATATGTGCCGCGAACTCATCGCAAATATATCGCACGACCTTCGTACTCCCTTAACAATGATAAAGGGATATGCCGAGGTCATGCGCGATCTGCCCGATGAAAACACTCCCGAAAACGTCCAGATAATAGTAGATGAGGCAAACCGTCTTACTACTCTTGTTAACGATGTTTTGGATATATCGCATTTTCAGTCGGGAAGACAAAAATTCGAGTTTGTATCTTTCAATTTGACGAAAACTGTTTCTGAGGCTGTCGAAAGATATTCAGCATTGAACGAAAGAAACGGATATACTTTTGATTTTTGCAACGACAGTGAAAGAGATGCATGGGTTACGTCTGACGAAACCAGAATTTTGCAGGTGCTGTATAATCTCTTAAACAACGCGATAACATACACAGGCGAAGATAAACGAATTACAGTTAGACAAATTGTGTCAGACGGAAAAGTGCGAATTGAGGTATCGGATACCGGCGAGGGAATTGCCGAAGATCAGATTAACGAGATTTGGGAACGCTATTATAAGATAGATAAATCCCACAGGCGCGCGGCTGTTGGCAGCGGTCTTGGTTTACCCATCGTAAAGCAGATCATGCAGATGGCAGGAGGAGGCTGCGGCGTCAGATCAAGGGTGAATTCCGGTTCAACATTCCACTTTGAATTACCCATAACAGAAAAAAAGAGCGATGATTAATCATCGCTCTTTTTATAGTTTAGTGATTATTTGAGCATTCCTTCTACGATAGAGGGAATAGCGGCAAGGGTTTCGGCAAGCTTGCTCATATCTTTGCCACCGGACATAGCGCTGTCGGGACGTCCTCCGCCGTTACCGCCGGTCATAGCTGCAGCTGCCTTTGCGATGTTTCCTGCGTGTGCGCCGGCCTTTACAGCATCGGGACCGCAGCTTACAACAAATTTAAGTCCGTCACCTGTGAGCGCGAGAACTGTTACCATGTCGCTCTGTTCGGCCTTGAACTTGTCTGTCATTGCACGTGCAACGTCGGGTGCAACGCCCTTGAGTTCGGAAACGATAACACGTACGGAACCTACGTTCTTTGCGTTCTGGAGCATGGAAGCTGTCTGAGAAGAAGCGATCTTTGCATTGAGCTCGTCGATCTCGTGCTTGAGGGTCTTGATCTCACCTTGGATCTGTGCCGATTTCTTTGCGATATCATTTGCCGAATTTGCCTTGAGTTCGCGGGCGGTGTCAGCGATAAGAAGTTCTTTTTCACGCATGAGCTCAAGCACGCCCAGACCGGTAGTTCCTTCAATTCTTCTTACACCTGCAGCGACAGAGCTTTCGGAGATGATCTTGAAGAGACCTACTTTGCCGGTATTGTCAACGTGAGTACCGCCGCAAAGCTCGGTTGAGAAGTTACTCATCTTGACGACACGGACCTTATCGCCGTATTTTTCGCCAAACAGCGCCATAGCGCCGCTTGCCTTGGCATCTTCAATGTCCATTACCTTTGTATCAACTTCTTCGCCGAGAAGAATATGTGCATTTACCATTGCCTCAACAGCAACAAGCTCTTCCTCTGTCATTGCGGCAAAGTGCGAGAAGTCGAAACGAACGCGGGACTCATTTACGAAAGAGCCTGCCTGCTCAACATGATTGCCGAGAATAGAGCGAAGCGCGCTCTGGAGAAGATGAGCACTCGAGTGATTGCGTCGGATTGCCTCGCGGCGGGAAACGTTGATCTCGAGCTTTACTTTGTCGCCGACTTTGATATCACCGACAGCGCAGGAGCAGAGGTGTACAAATACGCCGTCGCTCTTTTTAACGTCTGTAACGGCAATAACGGTGTCAGCATCGATGACTGTACCTGTATCGCCTACCTGGCCGCCGCTTTCGCCGTAGAATACGGTGCGGTCGAAAATAAGAGAGAAGTCGCCTTCGGTAACTTCGTCAACAGATTCGCCGTCAACGATAATGGCTTTAACGGTTGCCTCACAGCTGTTTTCGGTATAGCCGAGGAACTCTGTCTTTTCAATGCCGGAGAGGAGGTCTTTCGAAGCCTCGCTCCAGCCTGAGATGTTGGCACGAGCAGCGCGGGCGCGTTCTCTCTGAACCTTCATGTGAGATTTGAAAGTCTCTTCGTCCAAGATGAGATGCTGTTCTGCTGCAATTTCACGAGTTAGATCGATCGGGAATCCGAATGTATCGTAGAGCTTGAAAATATCATCGCCGGAAAGGGAATCGCGGCCCTCGTCAAGCGCCTCACGGATCATGTTGGAAAGAATGGAGAGACCGGCATCAATAGTAGCGGCAAAACGGTCTTCCTCGGTTGCGACAACCTTTTTGATGTATGCGAGCTTTTCGGTAAGCTCAGGGTATTCGGTAAGATTTTCCTTGGCAACAACGTCAACGATATCGGCAAGGAAGGTTTCGGTAATACCGAGAAGTCGTCCGTGACGTGCGGCACGGCGGATAAGACGGCGGAGAACGTATCCGCGTCCTTCATTCGAAGGAACAACACCGTCGCAGATCATGAAGGTTGTAGAGCGGATATGGTCGGTTATAACGCGAAGGGAAATATCGCTCTTTGGATCGGCGCCATACTCAACGTTGGCTTTCTTGCAGATCGCCATCATAATGTTGCGGATGGTGTCAACCTCAAAGAGGTTGTTTACACCCTGCATA
>JAZSMZ010000069.1:0-11817 GCA_045536155.1 Eubacteriales bacterium | reverse complement strand
TGTAAAAACTTTAAGAATGATAGATTCTTTCGCCTCAGAGCCAATAGATATCGATGAGAACACCTTTTACGTTTCGGATGAGCCCTTTAACTTTGAGGCTAAAAAGGGCACAACTGTAAAGACCGACGGCGGTATTGATTTTTACGGAATTGTTGCAAATTTCAGCATTTGTTTACCCAAAACCGACAGCGATATTAATCCCATGGCAAACCCTGACGCAAAGGATGAAAACGGTGTGCTGAATTTTGTTTCGTGGGGTCTTTACGATGCCATAGATTCAATTGCGTATGAAAAACAGGGCGAATTTGATACAGCTGACGGTATTAAAGTCATCTGGCACGATGTGCCCATGGACAATGATGTTGCCGCAAAATATACCGAACGCCGTTTCAATGTAATGTACGATTTTGGTGTGCTGACGCTCAGATACCATATCGCAAATGATTTTGCAAACGAGATTCATCTGCTTGATGCCATGATAGAATCTATATCAACTATTAAAATGGTATCTAAAACCGAAAACACGTTTGTTGACGGAATTGACGACATATCAAAGATTCCCGCCGACACAGATTCCATTGAACACCTTATGACTTACTATGAGGCAAAGGGAATTATCAGCGGAGAAAGCGAGATAGACGAATTTATCGCCGCAATGAAGAGAGGGGAAGCAAGAGAGTTAACAGTAATATATTGGACATTTACGCACCACGATGAAGAGAATTATCCAAATGGTTATCTTTACGCATCCTCTTTCTATGAACTAAAGTGTAAAGACGGCGTTGGTTATTTCCGCTCGCGTCAGCCGATCTATTTGATGGGAAAAACCTTTCTCGGTTATTCCGACGGTGAATTCACCGAATTTAACGGTATTAATAAAGTGTACGTTCACACTGAATCGATGTATTATGATGAGATAACCGGAAAACGTCAGAGCTATATTTATCTCCAGTATTGGCTCGATGTCGGGGAGAGGGAGTATTATACTCCTATTATGTCCCATTATGTTGCGAACGGCAGTGAGATCGACAAACATAGCAATGTAGAACCTTGCATTGTTATGAATGGCGAGGACGCTCCGATGATAATGCGTTGGCCGCTTAGCTACTTTACATCACGCGATGCAGAGGATTTCGCCGAGGATATGGGCGTTATTAATCCGCCATATAGTGAGGATTTCTTAGAGAGTGCGATAGAGACGTTTGCCGAGCTCGATGTAGATGGCAAATATACATCTCAAATCGAAAAATTCCGAAATGAATATGAGAAATTTATAAATAACTGAACGATTTTGAAAGGCGCGTTTTAAAACGCGCCTTTTTTGTTGACAAAACGATTGCAGGATGGTAAAATTATTTTGAAATAAACTCAAAGGATAAGAATAATGCCTAATACATACACATATGTTGCCACCTGCCTTTTCGGGCTTGAAAAGTTTGTCGGAGAGGAAATTGATGCTCTCGGATACAAGCGAATAGAAACTATTGACGGCAGAGTTACATTTGAAGGCGATATTAATGCGATTGCCCGCTGTAACATCTGGCTTCGCACAGCAGAACATCTTTATATCAAGGTTGGTGATACACCGGCCTATACCTTTAGCGATCTGTTTGACGGAGTCAAGGCAATGCCTTGGGAGGAGTGGATCGGATGCGATGATGCTTTTCCGGTAAAGGGTCACTCCATTCAATCGCTGCTTACATCAATTCCCGACTGTCAGAGCATTATAAAGAAAGCTGTGTGCGTCAGACTTGGGGAGGAATACGGACTTAACGTGCTTCCTGAAGAAGGACCCAAGCACCAGATCGAGTTCTTCATTTTCAAAGATAAGGCAACGTTGATGATCGATACCTCAGGCGCGCCTCTCTATAAACGAGGTTATCGCAATGAAACGGGTCTTGCTCCTCTTCGCGAGACTCTCGCGGCCGCTATGGCAAAGATATCCCGTCCGCGCGAGGACGTGCTTTTCTGGGACCCCATGGCAGGATCGGGCACTATTCCGATCGAAGCCGCAATGATTATGACCAATACCGCACCCGGTCTTCGCCGTTCATTTGCCGCTGAGCAGTTCGATGATATTCCACAGAAGATTTTCACCGAGGCACGCGATGAGGCGCTGTCCTCCATACGTCATGACAGCGCGTTTGAGGCATATGCCTCTGATATCGATCCCGAAATGGTAAAGGTCGCCCGCGAAAACGTTCGCCGTGCGGGTATGAGCGGATGTATCAGAGTTTTTGAACGCGATGCGCTCACTATTGATACAATGGGACGTCGCGGTACTATTGTTACTAATCCTCCGTACGGCGAAAGATTGCTCGATTTAAAGACCGCGCGTGAGCTCTACCGTCAGATGGGCCAGTCATTTGCAAATCTGGGAAAATGGCAGATCTACATCCTAACATCCGATGAGGAATTCCAACGCTTTTACGGAAAGAGAGCTGATAAGGTAAAAAGATTGTATAACGGCATGATCAAATGCGGACTGTATCAGTTTTTCAAAAATGACGACAAGAAACCTCCTTTTGCATTTGACAACAAAAATAAGCCGTATCAAAAATACAAAAAAGACCGTTGAATTAAAAACAACAATAATTTGATGTTAATTTCAATAAATTTATACATATTTGCGATTGACTTTTATTTTTAACTGATATATAATAATTGTATAATAAAAAAGCTTTTACATGACTGACGGATTTTGGCGGACTTACCGCATGGAAATGTAGAGGTAATAATGTCGACCGTCTGGGCAAATAGCTTGTAGGAGCTTATTTGCCCATTTTTTATTATAAATAATAAAGTTATTACATATTTGAAACCTAAATCGGAGGTAAACTATGGAACACGTAAATTGGAGCGGTTTTAAAGACGGTGCCTGGAAGAACGAGATAAATGTCCGCGATTTTATTCAGGCAAACTATAAAGAATATAAAGGCGACGATTCCTTTTTAGCGCCTGCTACCGAACGTACAAACGCAATGATGAAAAAGGTCAACTCACTTTTTGAGCTTGAGCGTCAGTACGGTGGAGTGCTTGATATTGACACCTCGACGGTATCTCTCATGACTTGCCCGCCCGGTTACATTGATAAAGAAAATGAAATCATCGTCGGTATGCAGACCAACCGCCCCTTAAAGCGCGGAATCAATCCTTTCGGC
Source organism: Eubacteriales bacterium (assembly GCA_045536155.1). Lineage (GTDB taxonomy): Bacteria > Bacillota > Clostridia > Oscillospirales > CAG-272 > JAZQNC01. The sequence goes on along the minus strand of JAZSMZ010000069.1, from coordinate 8,656 downwards.
GGTATTCGAATGGCGCGCCAGGCCTGCGAGGCATACGGATATAAACTCAGTGAAACCGTTGAAGACGAGTTTAAATTCCGCACCACTCACAATGACGGTGTTTTCAGAGTATATACCGACGAAATGCGCGCTGCACGTAAGTGTCATGTTATTACCGGTCTTCCCGACGCATACGGCCGCGGAAGAATCATTGGAGACTATCGCAGAGTTGCCCTTTACGGCGTTGATCGCCTTATTGAAGAGAAGAAAAAGGATAAGAGAAGTCTTGCCAACGGTGACTTTGCAACAGAGCAGATCCGCCTGAATGAAGAGCTCTTCCAGCAGATCGCATTTCTTGGATTTTTGAAGAATATGGCCGCGCTCTACGGCTATGATATCAGCGGTCCCGCATCCAATGCAAGAGAAGCCGTTCAGTGGACATATTTTGCATACCTTATGGCAATCAAAGAGCAGAACGGTGCGGCAATGTCGCTTGGACGTGTAAGTACTTTCTTTGATATTTATATTGAGCGCGATATCGAGCGCGGAATCCTTACAGAAGAGGGCGCTCAGGAGCTTTTCGATGATTTTGTTATGAAGCTCCGCATTGCACGTCATCTCCGTACTCCCGAATATAACGAACTGTTTGGCGGTGACCCGATGTGGATCACCGAGGCTATCGGCGGTATGGGTGAGGACGGCAGAACACTCGTAACAAAGAGCAGCTACCGTATGCTCAATACACTTTATACACTCGGTCATTCGCCCGAGCCCAACCTTACCGTTTTGTGGTCTTGCAATCTTCCCGAGAATTTCAAAAAGTTCTGTGCAAAACTCTCGGCTGATACCGACTCGATCCAGTATGAAAACGACGATCTTATGCGTCCTATCTATGGCGATGACTATGCGATAGCCTGCTGCGTATCCGCAATGAAGATAGGCAAGCAGATGCAGTTCTTTGGTGCACGCTGCAACCTTGCAAAGCTCTTGCTTATTGCAATCAATGGCGGCTATGATACGACCAGCGGTATGCATATCGGACCGCAGATGCCCGTTATGGAGAATAAAAAGCTTAATTATGACGAAGTTATCGATCGTTTTGATTCATACATTTCCTGGCTCTCGCATCTCTATGTAAACACCATGAACGCCATCCACTACATGCACGATAAATATGCATACGAAAAGACACAGATGGCGCTTCATGATACCGATGTCGGACGTTTCATGGCGTTCGGTATTGCCGGCCTTTCTGTTGTTGCGGACTCGCTCAGCGCAATCAAGTATGCAAATGTTACACCTGTATACGACGATAACGGCTTCATTGTAGACTTTGTTACCGAAGGCAATTTCCCCAAGTTCGGCAATGACGATGACAGAGTTGACTTTATTGCGAGAGATATGTCGCATAAGGTTATCACCGAGCTTCGCAAGACTCCCGCATACAGAAATGCTGTTCATACGCTCTCCGTTCTCACCATTACGTCAAACGTAATGTACGGTAAGAATACTGCCGCCACCCCCGATAAGCGCAAGAGCGGCGGACCCTTTGCCCCCGGTGCCAATCCGATGCATAACAGAGAGCTCAACGGCGCTCTTGCATCGCTTAACTCCATTGTCAAGCTCAGCTATGACGATTGCCGCGACGGTATTTCCAACACCTTCTCGATTACCCCCGAAGCTCTTGGCAAAACAGAAGATGAGCGTATTGGCAACCTTGTTAATATTCTTGACGGCTATTTCAAGAAGAACGCACATCATATCAATGTTAATGTTCTCAATCGCGAAACTCTTATAAAGGCATACGAGAACCCTGAAGAGTATCCTAACCTTACCATTCGCGTATCCGGCTATGCTGTTAACTTCAACAAGCTTTCCCGCGAACAGCAGCGCGAGGTTATCAGCAGAACCTTCCATTGCTGCGTATGAGTGATATAAAGGGAAGAGTCCATTCGTTTCAAAGCCTTGGCACCGTAGACGGTCCCGGAGTGCGCTTCGTTGTCTTTTTGCAGGGGTGTAATCTTCGGTGTGCCTGCTGTCATAATCCAGACACGTGGGCATATGATGGCGGAGAAAGCATTTCGGCGGAAGATATAATTAAAAAGGTCATACGCTGCCGTGATTATTTCGGAAATGAAGGCGGTATAACTGTTTCCGGCGGAGAACCACTTTGTCAGGCGTATTTTGTCCGTCATCTTTTCGAGCTTTGTCACCGAGAGGGTATTAACACTTGCCTTGATACCTCGGGAAGTATTATAAATCCGTCAGTTGAAGCATTGCTTGAAGAAACTGATCGCGTTCTGCTCGATATAAAGTTTACCGACAACGAGATGTATAAAGAATACGTCGGCTGTTCTTTTGACAGAGTAATTGAGTTTCTCGATCTGCTCTCGTCAAAAAGCATCGCCGTTACTTTGCGTCAAGTTATTATTCCTACGCTAAACGATAGAGAAGAAAATATCGTTAAGCTTAAAGAAATAGCAAAAAAATATCCCTGCATCGATAAAATCGAGCTATTGCCCTTTAAAAAGATCTGTCAGATAAAGTACGACAGCATGGGCATCAAGTTCAGATGCGAAGATATTGATGAAGCACCAAGCGAAACAATGGATCGGCTTAATGCAGTTTTAAATAGCTAAAAAAGCGAGAGCAATTTTTGCTCTCGCTTTTATATTGATTATTTCAGAATCTTGCTCCGCAGTTTTTGCAGAATTCGCTGCCGGCTATGTTCTTTGATCCGCATTCGTGACAGTAAACGGGCCGCGATTGAGTTGCAGCTGTAAATGAAGCGTCAATAGCTGTATCGGTGAAGAAATATGAATCGCTGTAGTTATCGTCATATTCGTCTTCACCGGTAACTGTTCCGTCCTGGCGGCGCAGATATTTCGGTATCGGGATAGACTGCATAGTGTATCCTTCGCTCTCCTTACCACGTCTGAAAAGCGTTTTGAATGCCGACGAATATGTGCAAAGCCTGCCGTAAAGAGCGGCATCATAAGCCGTACTTTGTGCCATTTTAAGGAAGGTCGTATAAATTGAGATCGACATCCAAGGGGCAAAGAGGGAGGTCATCAGAGCTATCGTTATCATCAATGAAAACATAGCCGAAATAAGAACAGAGTATCCAGCGGCCGACGTTGCGGGAATGGATTTGAGGATTACAAAGGGAAGAATAAAGCTTATGATTGCGCAAAGCGCTGATGCGCCGATCGACAGAATTGCAGTAACATTTGCGCGAGCAAGAAGCTTTTTGTAATTGCAGCCGAAGGTGGCAATGGCATCTGCTGCCGTCTTATATATGTTTGTTCTGTCGTGTATGAAAAGATAACCGAGACAGCAGGAGTTGATGAACCCAAGCTGAATGTCGACAAGCATAGGAGCACTCGAAGAATCCTTTTTGTTGAAAAAACCTATCTTTTCAAAATATGAAACGATCTGCGAATTGGATTTGCTTATAAGGTCGCATATCTCATGATATTCTGTCACTCCGTTGAGTCTTTTACGTACACGGAAGGTAGCGTAAGGTAACGCACGGTCGGGCGTCATTGAGGTTTTTATGTAGTCGGAAGATGCGGCCATGTGACCTGCTTTTAAAATATATTCAAGATAATGCTTCGATGCAAAGAAAACGATAAGAGTAACGATTATCCATATAAAGAGAAGCCAGCTTGCAACGTCATCTCCGATCGAAAAACCAATTGAAAGCAATATGGTGATAAGAATTACACTAAGACCGATAAGAATGCCGTGAAAAGCAAGCTTTAAAAGGCAAAATGAAAATGTATTGCGAAATACATCGCCGGCTTTCTTTCTCAAAAAAATCACCGTGTCCTTTCATAGAGTATAATAATTATATAATATACTTTTACTTTTGTCAATAAAAGCATCAGCAAATAATTCTATCAATGTTTGCGTTTTTTCGGCATTTTGTTATCTTTTTTGCCATTGTTTTTAATGCCTTTGTTTATTACTGTTCTTTCATTGCGCTTTTTGTCGTCTGATTTGTACTTTTCACGCGTTTTTGCAACAATGAGCTTCTTGTCCTCTTGCTTTGTCTTGATAGTTGTATCGGGATGGACGAGACAGCGCTTATCATATCCGATAAGGTCTTCACGGCCGCCCTTTAACAAGGCTTCGCGAACAAGAGCTGCGTTTTGCGGCTTGTTGTATTGCAGAAGTGCGCGCTGCATTGCTTTTACGTGAGGATCGTTTTCGCAATAAACCTCTTTCATTGTGAACGGATTGATCGAGGTGTAATACATAACGGTTGATATAGTGCCGGGAGTGGGATAGAAATCCTGAACCTGTTCGGTAGTGCCGCCGTTTGCCTTCATATATTCGGCAAGGGCAATTGCATCTTTTAGAGTGCTGCCCGGGTGGCTGGATATCAGATAGGGAATAATATACTGCTCCTTGCCGTACCTACTGCAAAGGGAAAAATACTTGTCTTTAAAGCCGTTGTATACATCGAATGACGGTTTGCCCATCAAACGAAGTACGTTTTCAGAGCAATGCTCGGGTGCGACCTTAAGCTGACCGCTGACGTGATCCGAAACAAGCTTTTTAAAAAATGCGTCACTTTTGTCGAGCATCATGTAGTCAAATCTGATTCCCGAACGAATAAACACTTTTTTTACGCCATCGACTTTTGAAATTGCTTTCAGAAGTGCCAGATACTCGCTGTGATCTACCTCAAGATTTGGACAAGGCTTGGGTGCTAAGCATTTACGGTTTGCGCATATGCCGTCGGTAAGCTGCTTTTTACACGATGACGCACGGAAATTTGCCGTAGGACCGCCGACATCGTGAATGTATCCCTTGAAATCGGGCAGCTTAGTAAGCAATTTTGCCTCATTAACGCACGATTCAATGCTTCTCGAGCTTACACTTCTTCCTTGATGAAAGGCCAGCGCACAGAAATTGCAGCCACCAAAGCATCCGCGGTTATGGGTAATTGAGAATTTGACCTCTGCAATCGCAGGAATGCCGCCATCTTTTTCGTATATGGGGTGATAGTCGCGCGCGTAGGGAAGAGAGTATACCAGATCGAGCTCTTCGCGAGTGAGGGTGTATGCAGGGGGATTCTGTACTACCATGCGATCGCCGTAATATTCACAAACTGCGCGCCCGCGAACAGCGTCAGTTTCGGCATATGCAATGGAGAAAGCCTTTGCATATTTTTTCTTGTCTTCGCAGATCTCGCTGTATTCAAAAGTTTCAATGCTGTCAAAATTGATTTTATCGCCGCGTTTTCCGCACCAGACAGTACCGCGGACGTCGCGGATCTTTGATACAGGTACGCTTTTGTCCAAAAGTCGGGCGATACGCAAAATTGAATACTCACCCATTCCATAGGATAAAATATCGGCGCGCGAATCGAGAAGTATTGAACGCCTCATCTTGTCAGACCAGTAGTCGTAGTGCGCAAGACGGCGCAGTGAAGCCTCAAGCCCGCCGATAATTATTGGTGAATCAGGGTAGGCTTCGCGAACGCGGTTGCAGTAAACTATGACAGCCCGATCGGGGCGTTTACCCATCTTGCCGCCCGGGGAGTAGTAATCCTTTGAACGGCGCTTTTTGTTTACAGTATAGTGCGCAACCATGGAATCAAGGTTGCCTGCGCTTACCAAAAAGCCAAGTCTGGGCTCGCCGAATCGCTTGAAATCATCACATGATTGCCAATCGGGCTGTGCAAGCACTGCAACACGAAAACCGGCATTTTCGAGATACCTGGTAATGATCGAGCAGCCGAAAGACGGATGATCGACATATGCATCGCCGTTTACGTAAACAAAATCGGGCCTGTCCCAGCCAAGCTTTGCGCACTCATCGGCAGATATAGGTAAAAAAGGCATATTTGAGTTCATTTTGCCACCTTGTAATATTGACATATATAAATAATTGTGTTACTATTATTTGGAGAGCTTTCGCTCATCTCCGCGCTTGATTTTATAAAGCTCTTCAGCTGCAATGCGTGCTTTCGTGACGACCTTTTCGCCATTTTCTGGGAAACAATAATAGAGAATGTCATTGTTGCCGATCGATATCATATCGCCTATCTCATACCAGTAGAAATCACTGTTTAGTGAGTATGAGTATCCGGTTTTCTGAAAGTAATTGATGCCGTTTTCATAACCGACAAGACAAAAGCCGTCAGGAGTGTGGCTGAGGTGACCGCGTCCAACGTCGTAAAGGCATTTTGTATCTGCCAAAACAAGTATTTTGCAGTCTATTTCAAGAGAATATTCTCCCTTGTCGATCTCATCTTTTATACATTGACGTTCCCAATCATACCAATCGGGAATGTGATCAAACTCGGTATCGCCTTCATTGGCGCGGATATATCCGTATTCGTCAAGCGTCCAGCTTTTGCCACACTCGTGACATTTGATCTCAGTTCCTTTTCCGAGCATCTTACCCTCGGCTTTGCAGTTGGGACACTTGTACAAAAGTCTGTCAAGGCAGTCGGCGCGGAAGGGCTCGTCTATTTTTATCTTGTTTTCCTGTTGCCATTTGAACGAGTCGAAATCAAAGTGCTTTTGAATGATCTCGTTAAGCTCATCGCAAGTTTTTTCCTTGATATCCTCGCGCGAAAGTATATATTCCATATCGGCTGATACGTCGACTTTGCGCAACTGCAGATTGTTGTAAAGCGGATCGCGTGAGAAGGCACCGTATGTCTTTATCATAACAACGGGTACATCAAGCATTTTTAGGCAGCGTCCAAGACTGTTCGGAAGAACGGTGGCTCGGCCGTCGAACGAGTATCCTGCCTCGGGATACATCAAAATGTTGCATTTCAGCTTTTTAAGCGAATATAGCATATCATGAATCAGTGTTATATCGGTAACGAACTTCTTGGTGGGAATGCATCCAAGGTTTCTCATCAGCCACCTTTTGCCGATAAATCCGTCACTGGTGCATACGATTGAAAACGGTTTCGGATAAAGAACTACTGAGGCAATCTTTAAATCAATAAAGCTTGAGTGGTTCATTAAGTACAAGCAGGGCTCGTCTTTCGGCAGCTTTTTAAGTCCGATCTTGTTTAATTTGAAATTGGTTGCCATTAAATCGAAAGATGAGACAATGCGAAGAAGGGTACGAAAAGCGATATTCGGCTTTTTGGGCATGATATGTCTTGAACGCTTTTTGCTTATCAACTTTTCAAAATCTGCTTTTTTGATTTTGATTTTCATGTACGCCTCACAAATAATATTTTTATATAAACAGTATAACACAGAATTGCTCTGTTTTCAATAAAATTTCATTAAAATATCATATAACCATCACATTGACAGGTTATAATATTCGCATAAACTAAAAAATTAATACAAATATATATCGGAGGACTAAATGAACAACGAATTTAACAGCAGTTATTCCAACACTCCCGACCAAAGCGAGAGCGAACCCATTGTTGTCAACACGGTGGATGACAGCGATAATTCGCAGAACGTATCGAATTTTAATAATATCCCGGAGCCCAAAAAGAACAAGGCCGGTCTCAAGGCATTTGCAGTAATTGCTCTTGCAGTCGTTTTAGCACTTTCTGCAGGCGTTGGCGGCGCGCTTATTGCAAACCGCATTTTCGACAATAATGACAATAATATCATAAAAAATCCCAACGGCGATTATGGCGTTATTTACCAGTCTACTAACAGTACCCCAAATCCTGCAACTACGGAAAAGGGATCGATAGCATACGTTGCAGAAAAGGTTTCTCCCGCCGTTGTTGAGATTACAACAGAAACTATTGAAACTTCCTCTTACTTCGGACAGTACATTACAGACGGAGCGGGAAGCGGCGTTATTATTACAGAAAACGGTTACGTTCTCACCTGCGCTCACGTTATTGACGGTGCTACAAACGTCAATGTAAAAATGAGCGATGGTCTTTCCTATCCCGCTAAGGTTATAGGATCCGACACGGTAACCGACGTTGCCGTCCTTAAAATCGAGGGCGAAAAATTCCCCTTTGTTGTCGTCGGCGATTCCGATAAGCTTATCGTCGGTGAGATCGCCATTGCAATCGGTAATCCTCTCGGTGAGCTTGGTGGCACTGTAACAAACGGCATTATTTCTGCGCTCGACCGTGAGGTCAAGATTCAGGAACAGTCCTACAATCTTCTCCAGACAAATGCGGCAATCAATCCCGGAAACTCCGGCGGTGGCCTTTTCAATATCAACGGCGAGCTTATAGGCATTGTTAATGCAAAATCTTCCGGTGAAGGCATCGAAGGCCTCGGCTTTGCAATTCCGATAAACGATGCTCTTGAAGTTTCCGAACAGCTTATTAATTTTGGTTATATTAAGGGCAGACCGAGACTTGGTATTTATGTCAAGGAGATCACAGATTCCACCGATTATTGGAGCCTCCGTCAGTCTAAATATGCGGCGCTTATAAACTACGTAACCGACACGGCAGTATATTTCATTGAATACGATGAAACACAGACCGTCGGCGGTCTTCAGTTTGGTGACAGACTTGTTGCTATAGACGGTATTTCAATATCATCTCAGGCGGCTTTGGCGGCTATGCTTAATTCCGAAAATAAAGTCGGTGATACCGTTAAGCTTACCGTTGCCAGAATAACAAACATGCGCACTCTCCGTTCGGAGATTATTGACGTAGAACTCACTTTTATTGAAAACAATCCCAATGCTATTGTCGAAGAAG
>JAZSMZ010000009.1:0-9760 GCA_045536155.1 Eubacteriales bacterium | reverse complement strand
CGCTTCGAGCGTTATCGCGTAATCGAAGAAAACGAGGTTATGTACGAGGAGTACATGACCGACGATGCCGATATCTGCCTCGTTGCATACGGCATCACATCGCGTATCTGCAAGACCGCGGTTGCCGAGGCTCGCAAGATGGGCATCAAGGTCGGACTTTTCCGTCCCATCACCCTTTGGCCTTATCCCAAAAAGCAGCTTGCTGCCCTGGCAGATAAAGTTTCGTCCTTCCTCGTTGTCGAACTCAACATGGGACAGATGGTGGACGACGTTAAAGTTGCCACAAGCTGCAAAAAACCGGTCGAGTTTTTCGGACGCACAGGCGGTATTATGCCCACGCCCGAGGACGTTGTAAACGAGATCATCAAGCTTTCCGGAGGTACAAAATAATGTCAGTTGTATTTGATAGACCGAAATCACTTTCCGATGTACCGAACACCTATTGCCCCGGCTGTACTCACGGCATTGTTCACCGTCTTGTTGCCGAGGTAATCGACGAACTCGGAATCGAGGGCAAGACCATTGGTGTAGCACCTGTCGGATGTTCGGTTTTTGCTTATAATTTCTTTGAATGTGATATGATCCAGGCTGCACACGGACGTGCTCCGGCAGTTGCGACCGGTGTCAAGAGATCGCACCCCGACAACATCGTTTTCACTTATCAGGGCGATGGCGACCTTGCCGCTATCGGTACTGCCGAAACGGTTCACATCGCTGCCCGCGGCGAAAACGTTACAACAATATTCATCAATAACGCAATTTACGGCATGACCGGCGGACAGATGGCTCCCACCACTATTCTCGGTCAGGTTACCACAACCTCTCCCTACGGACGTAAGAGAGAGATCCAGGGTACACCCGTTCACGTTTGCGAGATGCTCTCCACACTCGACGGACTTGCATATGCAGAGCGTGTTGCGGTCAATAATCCCAAAAACGTCAAGGCCGCAAAGCGCGCCATCAAAAAGGCATTCCAGAATCAGATAGACAAAAAGGGATTTTCCATTGTTGAAGTGCTCTCCACCTGTCCCACACAGTGGGGTATGACACCCGAGGAAGCGCTCAAATGGATAGATACCGATATGATGAAGGTATATCCTCTCGGAGTATATAAGGACATCGATGCAAAGGAGGAAGAAGCAAAATGACAAAAAGTCTTCTTTTAGCAGGCTTTGGCGGACAGGGAATACTGTTTGCCGCAAAGCAGATCGCCGCACTCGGCATGGATCTCGGCAAAAACGTAACCTGGCTTCCCTCGTACGGACCCGAATCACGCGGCGGTACATCAAACTGCTCGGTTATCATCTCTGACGAGGAGATCGGTTCGCCTATCGTAAACCGTCCCGACTGCCTTGTGGTATTCAATCTGCCCTCTTTTGATAAGTTTATCAATGCAGTCGCTCCCGGCGGCGAGGTGTTTATCGACTCCACTCTCGTATCCCGCAAGTGCGAGCGCGATGACATCAAGGCACATTACATCCCCGCAACCGGTCTTGCAGCCGAAAACGGAATCGAAGGTTCGGCTAACGTTATCATGCTCGGTAAGATCGTGGCTGAAACCAAGCTTTTTGAGCGCGACGAATTCCTTGCCCACATGGCGGCAGGCATTCCCGCAACGCGAGCTCACCTTATCGAGCGCAACAACAAGGCCTTTGATATAGGCTATTACTACAACAAATAATCAAACGAAATGAATTCTTTTGCAAGCAAACTTTCGGGCATTCTGTCCGCCTTTTCAAAAACTGAATACGAGATGGAAAAACGCTTTAATTCGGTTATCGTCGTTGCCGCAGGCAAGGGATCGAGAATGGGCGAGGAGCTTAGCACGACAAAGCAGCTTGCCGAGATCGAAAAGCTGCCCGTTATCGTACGAACGATACAGCAGTTTGACTCGTGCCCCTTTGTCAACGAGATCGTCGTTGTCGCACGGAAAGAGGAGATCGTTCATTATAACGGCTTTATCAAGCGTTATGATCTCAAAAAGATCCGCGCTGTCGTCGCCGGCGGCGAGACTCGCCAGGATTCGGTTTTAAACGGATTCAAGGCTGTATCAAAAAAATGCGAATACGTTGCCATACACGATGGCGCGCGCTGTCTTGTCACTCCCGAAATGATCAAAAAGGTCTTTTGGGCGGCATACAGATACGGCGCGGCCACCGCGGCAAAGCATGCCAGCGACACGATAAAGCGCGCTGACAAAAACGGATTTATATGCGAAACGGTCGACCGTTCCGTTCTTTGGCACGCGCAGACACCGCAGGTCTTCAAGGCGAATATTTACCGTGCCGCGGCCTATATTGCCAAAAAGCAGGGCGACGTTGTCACCGACGACTGCATGCTTGCAGAGAATTTGGGATTTAAGATAAAGCTTGTTGATTGCACGAACGAAAACATTAAGCTGACCACCTACGACGACCTATATGTCGCCGAGGCGATCTTAAGACTTCGCCGCGACAGAAAGGCAAGGGAAAAGGCCGAAAACGGAGGTAAAAAATGATGAATGACTTTCGAATCGGTCACGGATACGACGTCCACCGTCTCAAAGAGGGACGAGCGCTCATTCTGGGTGGTGTGAATATCGATTATCCGCTCGGGCTCGATGGACATTCCGACGCCGACGTGCTCACCCACGCCGTAATGGATGCCCTTTTGGGCGCACTCGCTATGGGCGATATCGGTAAGCTTTTCCCCGATACCGACGACAGCTATCACGGTGCCGACAGCCTTGTCCTAGCAGCCGAGGTGATGAAAAAAATCGCCGAAAAGGGGTATGCGGTGGGCAATATCGATGCCACGGTAATAGCACAGAAGCCGAAGCTTGCCCCGTATAAGGAGCAGATGGCGAAAAATCTTGCCGAGGTATTCGGCATCGGTTGTGACCGAGTCAGCGTAAAGGCGACCACCGAGGAGGGACTCGGCTTTACAGGCTCGTGCGAGGCGATAGCCGCGCACGCCGTTGCAACGGTGTATAAAATATAAAATAAGCGGTAAACACATCGGCAAAAAAGGCTGTTTCCTTTGTTTTGAACGTCCGTTTCCGATGCATCTACCGCGGATTTTCAGCTGCATTTATATAATATGTTTCCGCGTGAAAATTGTCACAGTGGAAAAAAGGAGAAAAAAGTTATGATTAAACTGTCACCGTCGGTGCTTGCCTGCGATTTTTCAAAGCTCGGTAAGGAACTTGCCAAGGTCGAAGCGGCAGGATGTGAATATATCCATCTCGACGTAATGGACGGTATTTTCGTGCCGAACATTTCCTTCGGACCCTGCGTTATATCATCGGTGCGCGATTCCTCGAAGATGGTTTTCGATACTCATCTGATGATAACCGATCCTATCAGATACATCGACGCTTTCAAGAAGGCCGGAGCCGATATCATCACCTTCCACTACGAAAGCTGCGAGGATCATCTGGCGGTAATTGAAAAGATCCGCGAGGTCGGACTCAAGCCCGCCATCTCGATAAAACCCAAGACACCTGCATTCGTGCTCGAGGGACTTTTACAATACGTCGATATGGTGCTCGTCATGTCGGTTGAACCCGGCTTTGGCGGTCAGGCATTCATGCCCGAAAGCCTTAACACCGTACGCGCACTCGTCGAGATGAGAGAGCGTCACGGGCTCGATTTTGAGATCGAGATCGACGGCGGAATCAATATGTCGAATATCGCCGACGTTGTTGAAGCGGGAGTCGATGTTGTCGTTGCCGGAAGCGCAATTTTCGGTGCCGACGATCCTGCCGAAGCTGTAAAAGCTTTCAAAAATGCATAAGCAAAATTGGTGAAAATGCAATAAAAAATCAAAACCGGTATCCTGTCGGATGCCGGTTTTTCTTTGCCAATTTTGGCTTATTTTTGTGCAATATGTAAAGTTTTATCGTGAAATAAATTAAAAAGTTGTACCGCATTTTGAAACAAATTATGAAAATACTATTGATTTTTTTAAAAAAGTGTGATATAATATGTCCGTAAAGAGGTGAAAACGAAAGGAGATGAGCTTTGTGAATGTTTTTGTTTCGACTGTAGCGGCGGCGGGAATTCTGGCGCAGATGCCATACCAGAGCTCGGATATTTTCTCCTTTTTCATTATACTCTTGGCCATCGTTTCGGCCGCGTGGTTCGCCATTTTCAAAAAGAAATAAGATCTCGCAGAGAGGCTTTCGGGCCTCTCTTTTTTTGGATGGTCTTCCAAAATAAAATTTTTTGTAAATATTATTGATTTATTGTATATATAGATGTATAATAATATAGATATTACACTTTTTAAGCATAATAAAAGTAAATTTACTGTGTTTGTATTGAGGTATAAATGTCCGACCGTAAGGAATTAATACGAAATTTTTCTATAATAGCGCACATCGACCACGGCAAATCCACCCTTGCCGACCGCATATTGGAGCTTACCCGTGCTGTCGTCAAGCGTGACATGGAAGATCAGCTGCTCGATAACATGGATCTTGAGCGTGAGCGCGGAATAACCATCAAGGCGCGCGCCGTGCACATGAAATATGACGCTCCCGACGGGCAGACATATCTGCTCAATCTGATCGACACTCCCGGCCACGTCGACTTTAACTACGAGGTATCCCGATCGCTTAACGCCTGCGAGGGAGCACTGCTCGTTGTCGACTCCACTCAGGGCATTCAGGCGCAGTCACTTGCCAATGCATACCTGGCCGTCGAAGCCGGACTTGAGGTCGTCCCCGTTATAAACAAGATCGACCTTGCTGCCTCCGACGTTGAGGGAACAAGACGCGAGATCGAGGACGTTATCGGCATTCCCGCCGAGGATTGCCCCGCCATTTCGGCGAAAAACGGAATCAATATCGAGCAGGTGCTCGAGCACATTGTGTCCGATATTCCCGCACCCAAGGGCGACGAAAACGCCCCCCTCAAATGCCTTATTTTCGATTCATATTACGATGCCTACCTCGGCGTTGTTATCAACGTGCGCGTCTTTGACGGTCAGCTGAGAAGCGGCGACCGCATTCGCCTTATGAGCACGGGCGCCGAGTTCGACGTTGTCGAGGTCGGTGTTATGTCCCCCTTCGGGCTCACAAAGACCGATATTCTGCAGGCAGGTGACGTTGGATACATCACAGCCTCGATAAAGGACGTGTCCGACACACGCGTAGGTGATACCATCACAACCGCCGAAAACGGCGCTCCCGAGCCGCTTCCCGGCTTTAAAAAGGCGCTCCCCATGGTTTATTCGGGTATCTATCCCGCAGACGGCGCAAAATACGGCGATCTTCGTGAGGCGCTTGAAAAGCTGCAGCTCAACGATGCCGCACTCTCCTTTGAGCCCGAAACGTCGGCCGCACTCGGCTTTGGTTTCAGAACAGGCTTTTTGGGACTTCTGCACATGGAGATCATCACCGAGCGAATCGAGCGCGAGTTCAATCTCGATATCATCACCACCGCCCCTAGCGTTGTATATGAGCTGGTCGTTCGCGGCGGCGAGGTAGTATATATCGACAACCCGACAAACTACCCGTCGGGCGACGAGATCGACGAAGCGCGCGAGCCGATAGTCAAGGCGGCAATCATCACTCCCGTCGAATTCGTCGGCGGAATTATGGATCTTTGCCAGGAACGCCGCGGCGTGTACATCGATATGAAATATCTCGACGATAAGCGAGTGGAGATGCACTACGAGCTTCCTTTAAATGAGATAATATACGACTTTTTCGATGCTTTAAAGAGCCGCACAAAGGGATATGCATCGCTCGATTACGAGCTCAAGGGATACGTTCCGTCCAAGCTCGTCAAGCTCGATATTCTCTTAAACGGCGACACTGTTGATGCGCTTTCCTTTATCGTGCACGAGTCCAAGGCATACGGACGTGCCCGCAAGATATGCGAAAAGCTCAAGGACAATATCCCGCGCCAGCTCTTTGAGGTTCCCGTTCAGGCGGCAATCGGCGGAAGAGTAATCGCCCGCGAAACGGTAAAGGCTCTTCGCAAGGACGTTTTGGCAAAGTGCTACGGCGGCGATATCACGAGAAAGAAGAAGCTGCTTGAAAAGCAGAAAGAGGGAAAGAAGAAGATGCGTCAGCTCGGATCGGTTGAGGTAACGCCCGATGCGTTTATGGCCGTTCTCAAGCTTGATGAAAATTAACCAATCAAAAATACAGTAATGAAAATAAGAGGTAACAAAGATGGATAAGACACTTGGCCTTTATTTGCACATGCCCTTTTGCAAAAACAAATGCGGATATTGCGATTTCTATTCCGTGACAGATTGCAAGAAATGCAAGAGATATACCGAGTCCATCTGTCTGCAAATGGAAGATTACTCGGAAAGCGCGAAAAAGTATACGGTAGATACCGTATTCATCGGCGGCGGCACACCTTCGGTATTGCCAAAAAAGTGCATGCTTGATATTTTCGACTCCCTTTATACCAATTTCGACATTGCCGACGATGCCGAGATCACGATGGAGGTAAACCCCGCAACCGTCGATAAAGGCCTTCTCAAGACATATCGCAAGGAGGGTGTAAACCGCCTTTCCATCGGTATGCAGTCGAGTTCCAACAACGAGCTTGCAGCACTCTCGCGAATCCACGATTTCGAGGATTTTGAAGACTGCTTCGACGATGCCCGCGCGGCAAAGTTCGACAACATCAACGTCGACATTATGTACGGTATTCCCGAGCAGACTCTCGCATCGCTCAAGATGACCGTTGAGACCGTCTGCGAGTTCCGCCCCGAGCACATCTCGCTTTACGGACTTCAGATCGAAGAGAATACCCCCTTCGGCGAAAAGGCGTTCGCTCTTTCTCTGCCCGACGAGGACACCGAGTTTGAAATGTACTCCAGCGCGATCGAGATTCTCAAGGCAAACGGATACGAGCAGTACGAGATTTCCAATTTCGCGCTCCCCGGTTACGAGTGCAAGCATAATCTGAAATATTGGAACTGCGAGGAATACTTGGGACTCGGTCCGGCAGCACACTCCTATTTCGGAGGAAGTCGATTCTCTTTCAAGCGCGATATCGATCTTTACATGGATGCCATGGAGAGCATCGACGGAGACGCATACGACATCATCGGCGAAAACTACGAGGTCAAGCCCTCAGAGAGAATGGCAGAATACGTAATGCTCCAGCTTCGTTTGGTAAAGGGTCTTAACACCGATAAGTTCCGCGAGATCTTCGGCTGCTCTTTTGAGAGAATGTTTGCAAAGTATCTGCCCGCCTATATCCAGAACGGATTTATGGTCAAGCACGGTAAAAACTACGCCTTCACCGTTAAGGGAATGTACGTTTCCAATTACATACTCTCCACCATGCTCGATTTCGATAGTGATATCTCCTACGGCATCGCAAACGGAAGCGACAGATAACAGTGTTTTCTTTGGAAAACATTGTTCCTTGATTTGAATAAAACCTCCTGGTATAATAAAATCGGCCAAACGGCGATCTTAATACCAAGGAGGTTTTTGTTTTGAAAAGAATATTGTGTTGTATACTGACGGCTTTGTGCTTTGCACTTCCAAGCTATGCTGCAAGTGAAAGAGTGTCGCTGTACATAAACGGAAAAGCTGTTTATGAAAATGAAGAATTGCTGATAAATAATACAACGTACGTATCTGTCGACAGCTTTTTGCGCGCGGTCGGCAGCAGCGACAGCATAGAAATATACGACGACTACATCAGCGCCAAGGGAAGGTATATCTATACGTCTGCTATTGAGATCGAGGGCGAAAAATATTTGCCGCTTCGAAAAATAGCCGCCCTTTTTGACAGCACGATAAGCTGGGACGTTGGCACGAATACCGCCCACGTAATATGCGCTTCACCCAATATCGTTTCGGCCGATGATTTTTATAATGCCGACGATCTCTATTGGCTCTCGCGCATTATATCGAGCGAAAGCGAGGGCGAGATACTGAAGGGTAAGCTTGCCGTCGGAAGCGTCGTTTTGAATCGTGTCGACAGCGATACCTTTCCCGACAGCATCTACGGCGTTATATTTGACAACAAATACGGAGTGCAGTTCACTCCCACCGCAAACGGACGTATATACCGCGATCCCACGCCCGAAAGCGTGATCGCGGCCAAGATGACGCTTGAGGGCTATCGCGTGTCGAGTGACATTCTCTATTTTATATATGAGGCCATTGCCCAAAATCTTTGGACGGTATATAACTGCGACTATCAGTTTACCATCGGCTGTCACGATTTCTATGCGTAAAAAAATGCATCGCTTCTGCGATGCATTTTTTATCTTTTTTCAAACATATCAAAAACGTCGCTGCCGCTTATCAGATCAAAGCAGTAAGCGATGATGCCGTCAAGCTCATCTTCGGTCAAAAAGACGTATTCGCTGTCAAAATTGAGGGTGAGATCATCGTAAAACGAGGGGATCTCACATAGCTTTTTGTTCAGCATCTCGGGGGTAATGTAGTCGAGGCAGCAAGAATGGACGCGGTCGGTGTTTTTCAGTATTTCAAGCGACTTTACAGTGTGATTGGTCAAATAAAGCTTGTCCAGATTCTCCCACGATCTTTTTATCCGTGCGCGGAAAGCATTGCCGAACTCTTCGACCTGCCTGATGTATTTGCGGCGCGTCGGGAGGTAAACTCTCCTTGCCCAGACGTCGTCGGTGGCGAGGTGAGCGTAATATCCGACCAAAAAGGAAAGGGATTCGTCGCTCAGATCCTTTTTGATGTATTTGCGCGCAAAATCGCCGTAAAATATCGTTTTGCCGTCCTCACTCGTGCGATGGAGAAGACGTCTTGGCGGAATGTATCCGTTGCTGTTCGGGTCGGGTATACCGCTGTCGGGAGCGATACTGCCTATGACAAAATCGCGCTCGGAGGGTATTTTGAACTTTTCGATAAGCAGATCTGCAACTCGCAGATGGGTTATCCATGCAGCCATAAGGGTGATTCTTTCAAATTATTAATTCGGTTATTTTATCGTCGTTAACAGCTTTTGCTTTTCTTTTGAGCAGTCAAACGCCTTTTCGTAATCGTTTTTCATAAGGTAGATGCTTTCAAGATCGCAAAGCACGGCATATCGCATAATAGCGCCGGTCTCCTCGTGATAGATGCCGATAAGCAAAGCGAGAGAGTCGTCGGGCGAGCTTTTCAGCATCAGCTTTGCCTTAATATGAGCGCTGTAAAGCGAAGTGGCAGGCAATTTTGATAAATCGGCAACCGTTTCGCCTCGATCTATCGCATCAAGCATACCGATATACCAAAGCTCGGCAATATCGGGAGAGGGGAGAGATAAATTGACAAATCCGTCGCTTTTTATGCCGTCTTTTGTGACGGTGAGCGACGATATGTAGTTAACGTAGCTTTCGGCGCAGTTTTTCAGTGTGTCGGCAGGATAAACAGTATGCTCGGCATCCTTTATCGCATTTAAAAACGACTCTTTTGCACTCTTTAAGCGGCCGCAACGGTAGTCGTCGAGGGCCGAGTGATAGTGGCAGAGCGCAGATATGTACGTAAGCTCGTCATCTTCGCGAATGTCCACGCGGTACAAGAGGTCAAGGCAATCGTTGTATTCGCGCTTTTTCATTCGTGCCCTTATCTTTTTAAGAACCGATTCCTTCATG
The DNA here is from genome assembly GCA_045536155.1 of Eubacteriales bacterium. GTDB lineage: Bacteria > Bacillota > Clostridia > Oscillospirales > CAG-272 > JAZQNC01. Next base: position 187 of record JAZSMZ010000009.1, on the reverse strand, counting down.
ATGGCGAAATTGTCGTCATCGTCGCAAAGGAAATAGCTCAGCTTAATGCCGAGACGGTCGGCAAAGGCAGAAAGGGTGTCAAGCGATGGCTTGGCGCGATCGTTTTCGATCTGCGACAGCATATTGCGGATGACGATGCCCGATGAAAGCTGCTGCTGGGTAAGAGAAGCGTCCTCTCTTGCTTTTT
>JAZSMZ010000067.1:0-43378 GCA_045536155.1 Eubacteriales bacterium | reverse complement strand
TAGAAGGCCTTACTGCTAGCAGCAATAAAAAGGGCTATTACACCTATATTAATGGTGGCCACTTCGTGATGGAAGGCTATAATGACTTCTTCAATTCTTATGATGGTCGCAAGCATGAAACGGTAATTTCCGGCGGTACGTTCACTGTTGATCCTACTGACGGGGAACTCAAGATTGCCGATGGCTTTAAGTTCGAAATGAATGAGGAAACCGGCTTTTACGGCTTGGTTCCCGCTTACGAAGGCGGCACATGGGGCGGTATCGACTGGACTCTGACCGATGACGGTACGCTCACCATTGCACCTACCAAGGGTACTCCTGTAGCTGATCCTAACAGCGGTAAGACTTATGAAGTCGGTGCTTGGAGAGAAGCTGTCCGTTATGACAGCACCGGTGAAGGTAAAGCAATAGAAGGCTGGCCTTATGACCGCACAAAGGTTAAAAAGCTTGTGATCGAAGAAGGCGTTACCTCTATCGGTTCCTTCACTGCACAGGGCTTTACCAACCTGACCGGCGAAGTGGTAATTCCTTCCACCGTTACTTATATCGGTCAGGAAGCATTCCAGAAGTCTACCTTCACAAAGCTGACCTTTGCTGCAGGCGGAACTGAGGAACTGTGTATTGCACAGGGCGCATTCAAAGACCTCATTATTGAAGAGGTTGTACTCCCCGCAGACCGTCCTGTACATCTCCATGCTTGGGTATTCAATAACTGCCACAATTTGAAGCATGCAACACTTCCTGCTACTCTTGTAAGTGTACATGGTACAAATCATATTGATTACTTCAAGGATTTCAACGCACATTCCAACCCCACATGGACAAAGTCCAGCGAAATTTTCGCATATGATGAAAAACTTGAAACCATTACCTTCGGCAGCAAAGAAGTAATGGACATGTTCTATGCGAACAACAACGGTACATCTAAAGACTACACCGTAGCTAATGTTGGTCTCACAACCTATTGTGACCTTGAAGATGCATTTGAGGCTGCAAAGAACGGCGAGACTGTTACGCTGATTAAGAACGTAACTGCAACTGCAAACGTTCCTGCAGACGCAACTGTTGTTCTCGATCTCAACGGCAAGACTCTGACCGGCAGCATTCTTGCTCCCAATGCAGATCTGACTGTTCAGAACGGTACTATCAAGAACACCAATGCCTCCGTCAGCGCAATCGAAATCAACGCAGGCAGCCTCACGCTGACTGACGTGAATGTTTCCAGCGCTCGTCACGGCGTTCGTATCGACGGTGCTGTTATCGCAACCATCGAAGGCGGCGAGTACAAGCTGACTTCGACAACAGGTACCCGTCATTCGGTTAACATTTCCGGCGCAGCCGATGTAACGATCAACGCCGGTACATTCGTTGGCCCGAAGGGCACTACCATGGACAGCGGCTCTGCCGTTTGTGTTCAGGCAGGTGCTAAGGCTACCATCACCGGCGGTAACTTCTCCGGCGGTAAGAATGCTACCCTCGGTGTAAGCGGTACGATGTCGATCACCGGCGGTACCTTCGACCAGGATCCTTCTACATATGTAGCTGAAGGCTACAAGGCTGTAAATAAGAACGGTACATGGAGCGTTAAGGAAGACATTGTTCTTTCCGGTTCCGGTACAGAAACCGATCCTTTCATTATCAGCAATCTCAAGGAACTCAAAGCATTCCGTGATTCTGTCAACGAAGGCAATACTTATGCAGGTCAGTATGTCAAGCTGACTGCTGACATTGACCTTTCGAATGAAATTTGGATTCCGATCGGTACAAGCAACTATGATAAGACTCCTACTACCGACGGCGTCAAGATGTTTGCCGGTAACTTCGATGGCGACAATCACACCATCACCGGCCTGACTTCTAACGGTTATATTCCCGACTCCGCCGAAACCGGCAGCACCGAGTACAGCTTCGGTCTGTTTGGTTATGTATACGGCGCGAACATTTCCAATGTAAAATTTGCAAATGTTGACATCGACTGCGGAACCCGCACTGACAGTGCAGGTAACGAGGTTTACGGTTCCGGCATTGCAGCTCTCATCGGTTATTACGTCCCCGCAAACGAAAAGACAAGTGTAATTTCCAACTGCCACGTTCTCAGCGGTACCGTCAAGGCTTCCAACAACATGGGCGGTCTGATCGGTCATATGGACTCTCAGCTGAGCCAGCCCGCAGTTGACATTACCATTGAAAACTGCTCCAATGCTGCTGATGTTACCACTGAAGCACGCGAAGCAGGCGGTATTCTCGGTCTGATGAACAGCGCCCGCGAAGGAAACTATCTGGTTACCATGCGCGGAACGGTTACCTTCAAGAACTGCGTAAACACCGGTGACATCACCTCCCTTGGCGGCGGTGCACCCAGCGCAGGCGGTATTCTCGGCCGCGATCACAACCAGGCAGCCGGCCAGAGACTGAAGATCGTATTTGACGGTTGTAAGAACTCCGGTACGATCACTGTAACGGCAAACGGCGAAACCCATGCAGCCGGTATTGGCGCAGGCTACTATTCCGCAGGCGCATGGCTGATCGCAAAGGATTGCGAGAACACTGGTAACGTTGTTGTGAACAACCCCAACTCTGCTGTTTATGCCGGCGGTCTGATTTCTTACGGCGGTGTTGTAGAACTGATCAACAGCACCTCCACCGGAACGGTAACCGGCGGTATCGGCAACACCTATGTTGGCGGTGCACAGAATATTCTGTTCCTCGAAAAGATGGACAATTTCACCGATACAGTAAACGGCTACACATACTACCTCAACGGCGGTACTTCTCCCGAATATGCCGCTCTGGTAGATGATGCAGCAGGCGGCGGCAATTTCCATCTCGTTGAGACTGCATACAAGGACGGCGCTGAATTCGGCGGTTGGTATGACAACGCTGAACTTACCGGCGAAGCATACACTGCGCTTAACAGCAGCGTAAAGACCTACTATGCAAAATGGATTGGCGATGAACCCGTTGCAAAGATCGGCGACACCACCTACACCAGCATCCAGGCTGCAATCGACGCTGCACAGGACGGCGATACCATCACTGTTCTCGCTGACATCGATCTTGCAAATACCGAGCTGCAGGTTCTGGACGGCAGTTACGACACCTACTTCCTCGTGGAAGGCAAGTCCGTAACCATCGACCTGAACGGCAAGACCATCTCCGGCGAATACACCGGAACCAACACGATGCTGGTTGGTGTATTCTCCACCGATAACGGCGGTCACTTGACTCTCACCGGCAACGGTACTGTAAACGTAACCGCAACAAATAAGGTTTACTCGCTGATTGCAAACTATGAAGATGATTGCACCATTATTATCGAAAACGGTACTTACACGCTCGATAAGGCAAGCGACTCCCTCGTCTACTCCGGCGGCTACACCGACGCAGCAGTTACCGTCAAGGATGGTACCTTCACCCTCGGTAATGTAGGCACAGGTGAAAACGGCAAGCCATGGATCTTCAATGTTCTAGGTGCAGGCGATCACCATGTACTCATCACCGGTGGTACCTTCAACGCTGATATCAACCGTCAGCATTGGAGCAACGAAGCAGTTGTTGACAAGACCTGCTACGTTGTTGCAAACACCACCGACGGCACATGGACTGTTAAGGACGGAGCAGTCGCGTATGTCAATACCGGCATGACCACCGGTCCGTACTACGCCCCCAAGAAAGTTGGTTATGCCACCATTGATGAGGCATTCGCAGCAGCTGTTGCTCAGAAGGACAGCCCCATCACTCTTTTGGCAAACGTCGAACTGAGCGAGGATGTTGAAATCAACAATATCGGAAAAGACCTTGTTCTGGACTGCGGCGAATTTACACTTAACTGCAACGGTCATAAGATCATTCTGACCGATGCTACAGCAACCCTGACAGCTCCTGAAGGTCTCAATGTAACTACCAATGTTGAAGGTTACAAGGTTCAGTATGCAGACGGTGTTTATACACTGGCTATAGATTACATCAAGTGGATCAAGGCAGAACTCCTTGCCGGTAACGACGTAACCCTTGATCGGGATATCGTTATCACCGATTACGAACTTGTCAATGCACTCGTGCTCCCCTCCAACGGCAACGGCAAGTACACTGAAGTACACGGCAACGGTGCTGTGTTCCACATCACCAAGCCCGGCGTTGTACTTGACCTGAACGGTCACAGCATCACCTGGGATGCACATCACGATGACTACTGCAACAAGCGTCAGGTATCCCTGTTCATGGTAACCATTACCGGTAATGCCGGTGAAACCTCCGGCTTCACTGTTAAGGACAGTGTCGGTACCGGTAAGGTCGACGTATACGGCATGGGTACCGGTATGTACGTGGTCGGCGTAGATGCTGTCGGCACCATCGAAGGTGGTACATGGACGAATTATCCTTGTAAGACCTGCGGTGCAAGCAACATCTTCCTGTATCCCTCCCACGGCGGTACAATGAACATCACCGGCGGTACCTTCGAGCAGAAGGATTCCGATTATCTGCTGGGCTGGAACGGCTCCAGCAAGCCTACCACCAACAACGGTGTAGGTATTGATCAGGATGCTACCAAGATGGTCATCTCCGACGGTACATTTATCAACTTCAATCCCGAAAATGTCAAGTTCTTTGATACTGCAAACGGTAGTGCTGAGTCTGAAACCAACGGCTGTGAACTTGGCTTTATGGCTAAAGACAACGGCGACGGCACATACGGCATCAAGGAATGGGATCTCGTGATCCGTAACAAGGATGATCTGCTGAGATTTGCAGAACTGGTTACCGCAGGCGAAACGTACGCCGGCAAGACCATTACGCTCGACGCGGACATCGACCTCGCAGGTATCGAATGGTCTCCCATCGGCGGCGAGGACGTATACTTCGCAGGCGAGTTCGACGGTCAGAGCCATACTATCAGCAATCTGACCCAGACTCAGGGCGCACGCATGGGTCTGTTCGGTCTGATTGAAAAGGCTTATCTCCACGATTTCACTCTCAAAGATGTTAACTTCACCGTTGGCGCAGACAATGCACGCGTTGGTGCAGTCGCAGGTAACCTCCAGTATTGGAACGTTCTCGAAGACATCACCATCGACGGCATCAACGTAACTGCAAACGGCAACGATGGTCTCATCGGTTCCGTAACCGGTTATGCATGGAAGTCTCAGCTCGGCAATGTTGACGTTAAGAATGCAGTTTACACCGTAAACGGCACCGGCAACGTCATCGGCGGTCACACCGCATACGGCCGTGCACACGTTTGGGATGCCGGTGTTACAGGTAACAATGCACACTGGCTTGAAGGAACTGTTCAGATCATTGACGGTACTGAATACGTTCTCCAGAACTACTTTGTTGACTGTGACGTTGACGCTATCACGATCACCCTGAACGGCACCGGCTCCGAGGTCGGCGGCTTCTTCGGCTCCGATACTTACAACAGCCACTCCAACTATTTCGTAGACTGCCACGTTACCGGTCTTGATGTAACCGCTGCTGAGGGAACCTCTCAGACTGTCGGCGGCTTCATCGCATGGAACAACGGTACTACCTCCGCAGGTACTGTAAAGGGCTTCGACGGATGCTCTGCTGCTGGTACTATCAAGGGTGCTGACGGTATTTACGGTGGTTTTGCAGGTCAGGTTGGAGGACGTGCTTGTGAATACTACAATGCTTCTGCTGATGTTGATATCACTTGCACCGGCATTGCAGGCGGCTTCGTAGGTGCTACGCAGGCATACTCTACGCATAAGTACACCTTTACCGATTGCTCTGCAACCGGTGACATCTCCGGTACTGTTGCCGGTGGATTTGCCGGTAAGAACGGTATGTCCGGTGACGGTAAGAGTGTATTTGTTGAATTCAACGGATGCTCTGCAAGCGGTAAGGTTTATGCAACTGAAATCGCAGGTGGTCTCATCGGTGAAGTCAACACCGAGCTTCCTGCCACCAACTGGAACACTGTTGACAGCACCGGAAAACTTACTCTCCTTGGCAACACCGCCTCTGAAAAGGCAAATGTAACCGGTAATGCTATCGTAGGTTACCTTATCGGTTACTTTGACGGTGTAGCAAACGGCGATGCAAAGGAAGGCAACACCGTTAAGCTGATTCTGAACAATAATACGCCTGACGGCTCCGATATCGGTAGCGGTACAGGACATCATATCAATATTTCCGGCGATACTATCACCGAAGATATATTTGACCCTGTAGCTCAGATCGGTGACGCTTACTATGAAACCCTCGCAGCCGCACTCGACGCTGCGAAATCTGGTGATACTGTTAAGTTGCTAGTAGATACTGTGGGAAGCACCGTAATGATCACTAAGGGTATAACCTTAGACCTGAACGGTAAGACATTGGAAACTGCATATCTCGTAGCATTCAACGGAAACCACGTGATTGACAGTAGCGACGAAAAGACCGGCTTGCTTGTTATAGAGAAAGACAATATTAAACTTGCCAACAACAACGAGCAGATGCCTGTTTGTACTGTAGATGGATATAAGTTTGTAGAGATTGAATTCAATGTGGCGATATCCAATGGTAAATATGTGTTCCAGCCCCTGTTCAGTGAAGCTACACATGAACTGTTGACTACAGGTAAAAATGTAAGCGGAGTTTCCATTGAGATTCATGTTTCATGGTCGAAAGCGACAGGAAATGTAGAAGGTGGCACTCAAAAGTTTGTATTCACCGATGAAATGGTTAAAAAATATATCGAAAGCTATAACCCCATTGGAGGTAAATATGGACAGATGTTTACATTAACATTGACCGGTACAGAAGGTTACAATATTCTGGGTGTTTCGGCTGTTGTTGTATCCAACATAGGCGTTAACTCCTCTGCTGAAATAAACTAAAAGGAGGATGCAATAGAATGAAAAAAGAATACGAAAAACCTGAAGTTATTATAGTTTCTCTTGATATTCAAGAAAGAATTGCGGACGGAGATGGTTTCATCGACGGTGAAATCGGTCTGGAAAGCAGTATCTTTTAAGTGAATGAGCAAGTGATACTTTGCAAAATTGCTGACCTATATGTTTCAGTTCCCACAGCGGGAGGCTTAGCTTCCCGCTGTGCGGAATATGTGTGTTCGGAAACGGTACAATCCGATATCTCTATACATTCGGAACATTATCGTGCAGATAAGTATGATAAACGGATAGGTGAAAATACAGTTGCCTATATGGAATCGGCTTATCAGTTTTATCGTGGGTTGATTGCATTCCAGGGTTTTTATCTTCATTCGTCTGCTGTTATGATTGATAATAAGGCCTACTTATTTTCTGGCCCATGTGGTGTGGGCAAAAGCACACATACAAGAACATGGCAACAGGTATTTGGCGAAAAGGCTAAGGTTTTCAACGATGATAAGCCTGCTTTGCGCTATATCGATGGCAGTTGGTATGCATATGGTACGCCATGGTGCGGTAAGGATGGTATCAATTGTAATGTTAAGGTACCGTTGGCTGGTGTTTGTTTTCTAAAACGAGCACCTTATAATCATATTCACCAATTAGACGGTATGGAGGCGTTCTCTTCGTTTCTAACGCAGACGTTGCATAGAGAACTGGAAGCCGAGGAAATGAGCAATTTGTTGAAAATGGCTGACTTATTCATACGCAGTATCCCGATTTTCGAGCTAGAAAATCGTCCCGATACCGATGCAGCACTACTTAGTTATGAAACAATGTGCCGTGCTGCTAAGGAGGTTGGTTTATGAGAATTAAAGAAGGATATGTCCTTCGTCAGGTTTCCTCTCAATGGGTTGTTTTACCCGTAGGGAAAGCCTCTGTAAGTTTTAACGGTATGCTTTCTTTAAACGATTCCGGTGTTCTTCTTTGGAGAACATTGGAAAATGGAAGCGACCGTGATGCAATGGCTGATGCGCTTTTGGCTGAATACGATGTCGAGCGCGAACAGGCATTGTCTGATGTGGACGAGTTTATTTCCACTTTGGAAAAAGTCGGCTGCATCGAATAAAAACCGTTGGATTTCCTGACGGCGTTCGTCAGGATGTCAATGGTTTAATTGATCTATATACGCATATGAAAAAATAGCGTTGCAATCAATGGATAGGAGTGCATGAAAAAGTGCAAACGCCGCACTTTTTCATGCAATAGCTCCTATATATCAATTCACAGATGTGATCTTTTTAATATGATCATAATGATTAGTTGGCACATACGCGAATAAACAAGTCTCCTTATTAGTTTGCTTACAAAAGATAAGGAGCCACTTAACAACGAATATAATATGCCCTTTAAGTATGTTCTGACAGGGCAGAAAAAATATAATAGCTTAAAACATATTTTTCGATGACCGATTACATATTTATAACACTGGGATTGCGTTCATTAAGCCAGTATTACATTTTCAATGTCAATAAGATGGCGTGAGAAATTTTTCGTGTCATATCCGATGATAGGAGAAACCCATGAAAAAACATATAAAAATATGTGCGTTCGTGTTTGTTATCCTTACCGTGTTTTCAATAGTATTTATTATTTCTAACTCATTGAAAAACGGAGAGGAATCATACGAACAGAGCAAGGGTCTGGTGGATTTAATCGAATCGATATTTGACTCGAACGACACAATCTCTACCGAGGATATCAATTATTTTGTTCGAAAAGCATCACACATTCTTGAATTTGCCTTGCTGGGATTTTCGGTTGCAGGAATGATAACTTTGATTTGTTATACAAAAGGCAACCATCATATTTCCTTGCCGCTTCTTTGTGGATTGCTCGTTGCGGTTATTGACGAGTTTATCCAGAGTTTTACAGGGCGAACAAGCAGTGTTTCGGATGTGATCATTGATTTTTTCGGTGTGATATGCGGAGTATTAATAGGAGAATTACTTGTGACATTAAAGATTCAAAAAAGTTCTCATACATCAATTCACTCATCGAATCAGAAATTTTATAATGGAAAGACTGTAAAATGAAAAAAATATTTGCACTTATTTTAACTGTTGTATTTGTAATTGTTGCCGCAGGATGCGCGGTAACTGATATTGATGTTGATGTAAATACAACTGAAACCCCTGTTTCTACGGATTATGAAGAAACAACTGTAGAAGAAACAACTGTCGAGGAAACAACTGCAGAAGAGACAACTGTAGAAGAGACAACTATCGAAGAGACAACTGCAGAAGAAACAACTGTCGAAGAGACAACTGCAGAGGAAACAACGGTAGAGGAAACAGAGCCGATTGTTGTTGTGACAGATCCTGTAGAAACCGAGTCGGATACCGAGGGACCTGCTGCGCAAATCGGAGATGTTACATATGATACTTTTGCCGAGGCGGTCGCAGCGGTTAAAGATGAAGAAAAGATTATTCTTCTTCGCAATGTTTACGATGAAGAAGATGTTGTAGTTGACAGAGTCGTATGGTTTTTTATTGATGGCGCAGGCTTTGGATATCCGGATGTAATTGCCGGTGAAGGTCTTACCAGACGCGCGAGTGGAAGTCCTTTTAATCCTTATCTTGGCGTGTATCATTTTGAATGATACCAACCAAAATTTAATTTAACATTGGCCAAAGAGTAATTATTTGATAGTTGCTTTTATAAAAACGTAAATTGGCACAATATGAGGGCGAGGATGGCAAATAGGAGTGCATATAAATGCGTGAATATGAAAATCTAATCGGACAAAGGTTTGGTAAACTTGTTGTTCAGGAGTTGATGCCGTCCAATGAAAAAGGCCATAGACGTTGGAATTGCCTTTGTGATTGTGGAAAAACACATATTGTTACAACCGGGAATCTTAAAAGCGGCCATGTCACCAATTGCGGTTGTTTGAAATCTCCAGATCTTACAGGACAGATTTTTGGCAAACTGACTGTCATCAGAAAGGCAAACGAAAAACGAAAAAGAGGGAATCAACTACATACATTATGGGAATGCCGTTGCGAATGTGGAGAAATTGTGCTACGAACCACAGGATCGCTTTCTGATAAAAAAGAACGAATGTGTCAAAAGTGTTTGAAAGAAACAGCTCCGTTGGCAATGAAGGAGGCCGCGGGTTTTATCGGCGGTACACAGATATCAAAAATACAGGATATGAAACTGACAGCAGCCAATACAAGCGGCACCAGAGGAGTATATTGGCATAAGAGAAATCAGAAGTGGCACGTTAGATTGAAGTTCAAAGGAAAACTTATGTATTTTGGTTCCTACAGCAATTATGAAGATGCTGTGAAAGCGCGTCATAGAGCGGAAGAAGACATCTATGGAACTTTTTTGTCTGAAAACTGTGCGGATGATCAACAGTTTGAATAAGCCTCGGCAAGGTGCTGAAAAGGCAATATTGATTATGAAAATCATGTACAAATGTGCATGATTTTTTTTTGTTTTATATTCTTCCATTAATCTATAAATCATGAAAAACCAATCAAGAAAATAATTTGCCCAAAACATACTTGAAAGTTACTCGGCGCTTTCCTTGTGTCATTTTTCTATATATGATATAATTTGTATGAAGAAATATAGCGAGAGGCTTTTTATATGTGCGAAAGAAAAAAGAACAATGACAAATTAATATCATGTGGAAAAATTGAGCTGCTTAATGATAGTGATGAAGGCTTATTCCCAAAAGCATCAGACGTGGGGTCTTTCGAGACAAATAACACACTATTTACGGTGAAGAAAAATATCGAAAGTATTTGTAAAGAGATGAAAAATATTATACTGTGGCTCGAACTTATAACACCACATTTGCCCAAATGCCTTCCCAATAACAGCAATTATTTATTGAGCGAATCGGCATTTAAGAGTGAGCAGATCACGCGAAGATTGAGACATTTGCTCTATCTTGCAACAGATATCCGCTCTCGGGATTATCTGATTAAAGCTGGTGAGCAGTTAGATATGTCGGTGAACGAATATGACGGGATCGTTGAATTGACATTTCCCGGACTTGTTCCAAAAGCTAAATCGTGGAAGAGTTCAGAGTATCTGATCGATCCTGCATATCGTATTTTAGAGCAGTATGTACAGTCTCATACGATACAGCATTTTGATGAATGTGCTGTTTGCTTCATTCATGAATATGACAAAACCCTCGGTATCGGACGAGTGCTTGACTATGATAACACAGAGCAAAAAAAGCTTCTTGATGTTGTGGCGGCTTTTTTTCTAAAGGATGATAGCGGACTTAATTGCGACGCATATCATACAACAGTGCTTGGCGAAAAGGATTTAACAAGAATACTAATTATGAGAAAAGAACAATTTTTGATATGGCTTTCCGAGCGTTCGAAAAGCTAAATTGAGGGATACCAAAACCGCAAAAGTTAAAACAATCAATTTGGCAGGACGGTAAAAAGATCTGAAAAACGCTTATTTGCAGGGAAAAATGCTTGTCTCATACTCGATTTTTTTACCGAAATGATTGGAGGTAGCGGTAAGAAAAAATAATGGAGGAAAACAGCTATGAAAAAACAAATACCTATGCCCATGGATAACTCAATACGATATCTTATACTCTCTTTAATCGCCATGTGCGGCGAATTCCCGGTTGACCAGTTGCCCAGATTGACCGGTGGAGAGAGATACAAAATGAATTTGATTAAAGAACTAAAAAAACAAAAAATGATTCATACATACTACGCTGATAAGTATCGAGCATTTCGTCTTTCAAAAAACGGTAAGACGCTGCTGCTCGAAAAAAATCCTGATAGGTTTCAATTCTGGTTAACCGGCGACAACGACACAAATCATCTCAAAAGTGAGATTACTCGTCGGATTCGATTGCGTCGTATAGCAGAAACTACGGTTACTATGATCAATGCAGGTGTGCACGTTTACCGCGACGAAAAGCCTAATGTATTTACGCCCATACCCCTATCAACCGCATTGCAGATCGATGAACCTTTTTTCTTTAATTCACGTGAGATCAAGTCAATAGGTCAAGAAGCTGTAAAGATCTCCGGTGCACGTTCCGTGGGGGTGCTGCTTTCGGCAGATGATTTATTTGTCGTATACAATCTTGGCGGTTCATTGATGAAGTGGTCGAATAATGCTGAAATGCGAACAAAAGTATTTTTGATGAATAACTGTTGTTTGCAGCGGCAATATGGTCTGTATCTTCCGAATAAAGGAAAGGCGATACTGCTTGCCAATAATATAGAAACGGCGTATAAGCTTCTTACAGTTGCCACAAACACGTTGTATGCAATAGATGAAGATTGCTATGAGCATTTCTTTTTTCTGACCAATGACCGTAAAGGTGAACGACTGATTCAATTACTTTGCGACACGTATTTGAACAAACAGCTGAATGAGATTTTAAAAACCGATCTTTGCGAACATAATCCATCTTCCGCAATCGAAAATGATGCATTTACCGAGGATGGACTTCCGGTATTGTTTGCGCATACCTTCGATTGGCCGCGTATCAAACGCTTCAAAAGGAGCTTGGAGATTTATGATATGGAAGGAGTGGTTGTTTGCTTTGATTACCAAAAAGAGGTGCTCGAACAATATTTGGGTGAAAGGGTACGGTTCGAAACTATAAGCTTCGAAAAATGGGAAAAAGCGTTTTTCAGTTAAATTAAATGGCGCTATATTGTATTGCACAAAGGGATCTTCTTCGAAAAAGAGTATAATATTATCAAATGAAGGATTGTCGAACATGCGCATAATAGCATAATTTCCAATAAAGAGAAATGAGCAAAGTTTGGGATGATAAAAGTTTTCATCAATATATCAAAGTAAAATATTAAAAAAACAACGGTTGCTACAATCAGATGAATGAATAATTATATATACATCAGTTAAAAATTGTAATCAAGGGAGGTGAGCCATATGGAAATGATTATACACGATGAAAATAAATATGTTTCGATATGGCTTACAAAATCGGAGGCCTATGATTCGAAATTACAGGACGAATTAAAACCGATATATGCAGAATATAAAATGAAAAAGTATCGAGTTGCAGTATTTAAGTCAGGTGACGGAGATTTGACAACATTAACAAAAGATATTTTGAAGCATGCCATTGATGTTGATGACAAATCAATGTAATACAATACAAACAAAACGTGCCTTAAGATAAACTTAAGGCATTTTTCAATTATTGTTAACCGTTAGTTATTGTTTTTATTACTCAAAATGATTGACAAACGTAAAAATATTAGTTACAATGATGTTAATAATTTTTATGGAGAAATATGATGTTGTTGAATGAATTGAAGATAGCCGCATATACGCGAATATCTGTTGATCTTGAATTGAATAAGGACAATACAAGTATTGAAAATCAAAAAGCAATAATCAGCGAATATTGTAAACTTCATTTTCCGACAAGTACGGTTGACTATTACGAGGATAGAGATCATTCGGGATATACTTTTGAGCAGCGTCCCGATTACTATCAAAAACTTCGCCCCAAATTGCTCGGCGGCGAGTATGATATACTCATCGTTAAAGATCTAAGCCGTTTTTCCAGACGTACGGGAAAGGGGCTTGCCGAATTTGAAGATCTTGCTGAACATGATATCAGAATTATTGCAATTGGTGATGGAGTGGATTACTATCAGGATCATACCGATGACTGGCTGAAGATTAAGCTCTACTTTTTTGTAAATGAAATGCCGGTAACCGATGCCAGCCGAAAGGTATCCGATGTTATTGCAAGCCGTCAGGCCAAAGGGGAATGGATCTGTTCTGTGCCGTACGGATATGTAATTACAAATTCCAAGAAAATGATCTTTGAGGTTGACGAGCCGGCTGCCGAAGTTGTCAGAACGATATTTAAGCTTTATGTTGATGGCTGGGGTTATAAAAGAATTGCAAATTATTTAACCGACAAACATATTCCCACACCGAGAATGAGAGAAAAGGCACGCAAAGAAGCTGCAGGAGATGAGTATAGAGCTAAGGTCAGAGAACAGTGGAGCATTATCACCGTTTCTGAAATTTTAAATAATGATTTCTATATCGGCACGTTGCGCGAAAGAAAATATCACCGTAAAAAAATCAACGGCAATGCTGTGCCGTTGGACAAAAGTGAGCATATTGTATTCGAAAACCATCACGAGGCAATTGTTGATTACCGAGTTTTTGCTACTACGCAAGAACTTCTTAAACAACGCACAAAAAACGCTTATCGCGGTGTGAAAAAGTATGACAATACTTACTCCGGATATCTTTTTTGCGGTGATTGCGGCAATCATATGTTTGCCATGAGCCGTAAGGATCTTGAAGAAGCATATACATGCGGAACGTATCACGTAAGAGGACGTGCCGGTTGTACTTCTCATCATATCAAAGCCAGGTTTCTTGATACCGTGCTTAAAGAATATATAGCGCGTGTAAGAGATAATTCTTCGAGTATGATGAACATTTTAAAAGAGGTGTTGAGTCATGAGCAAAGAGCAACTGAAAGCAGTAAGATAGCTGCCGAAGAGCTTAGTCGACAGATTGATGCCGAAAGAGAAGAATTGATGACCTTGACTCGTCAAAAGACACGCGACATGATAAGGCATAAGGACAATGCAAAGATACTGGAAGAAACCTACGATGCATTAATCGAAGAGGCGAACAATAGAATTGAAGGTCTTACCAATCAACTTGTTATGGTATCCGACGCTGCCAATACAATTATAAGAGTTAATCGCGTGTCAAAGACGGTCATAGATTTATTTAATGCTATTATTGAAAAAGATAAACTTGACAGAAACGACATCAATTTGATTATTGATAGGATAATAGTTTATGAAGATCATATCGATGTCAAACTTAAAGCCGATATCGATGAACTTCTTCGCACCGGTACAATAGAGCATTTTAAGAATGGAGAAGAAAGCGAAGAAGCTGTAAATTTTAATTTAGGCACGGAAAATATCGAAAGAGCCGACGATGATTATACAATCGTGGCAGCCCAACGCGCTAAAAAGCGGCGCGATAAGGTTTTTCGTGTCAATGTTATCTGTGGCGGCGACCCGCTTGAAATATACACCGATCGCGACGGCGAGGTGATATTCAAAAAATACTCGCCTATCGGCGAATTAAGCGAATTTGCTGCGCAATATGCGGAAACGCTGCACAAAACGGGAGGGTTTGCCGTTGCGATATGCGACCGCGATGCGGTTATCGCATGTGCCGGACTTCCCAAGCGCGAGCTCTACGAAAAGCGGCTTTCGGCCGAGCTTGAGGGCATCATCGAAAAGCGCGCACTTTACGTGGCAAATCAGGACAAGACAGTTTTGGTATCAAACGACGATTCAAACGGCTGGCAGGTCGGATGCGCCATGCCCATAATAGCGGACGGCGACATCACCGGCTGCGTGCTCTCCCTTCGCTCTGCGGCCGAGCTTTATGTCCCCGCAAACGACATCGAGCAGAAGCTTGTGCAGACGGCGGCAGGATTTCTCGGAAAACAATTTGAGGATTAAACGCAAAAAAGCGCGGATTTGATATCCGCGCTTTTTATGTCGGTTTTGTCAGCAGTGTTCAAGCTCGTCCTTTGTGGGGAAGGTGGGATAAACGTCGTCGAGCGTGTCCGAATACCAATACGCAACGGAGGAGATATCGTCCATTAACGCGCGGTATCTGCCCTCGCTTCGCCAGCCGAGCGCCTGAATGGTTACCTTGAGATCGTTTTTAAAGTATATCGGATCGGTGACGTGCCAGCGGTACATATTGAAATATCTCTGTGCCTGATACGTTTCGTCGGTGCGCTCTACCTTGTACATTCCGGCATAGGGAGTACAGAATTCGGTATATTTGCCCTTTACGTCGAAGTTGTGCGAGCCGCAGAAATAGTCCTCGGTGCCCGTGCCGCAGATGGTGGGATATTCGCCGTCGCCGTCGATATAGAACTTTATCTCGCCCTCGCCCCACCAGCCGTTGCTCTTGACACCCCAAAACAGGTAGGTACCGACGTAATGTCCGTTGCCCTTGACGTTGTCAAGGATGGTGTAGGGAGTTTTGTAGGGGATGGGGTTCTGACGGCGGAACTGTGCATGGAAGTAGAGAGTGTCCTCGGGCAGTTCTTTTTCCTCGCAATCGATCTGATAATAAATATGTCCCGAGCTTGTGCTGAGGTTTTCGACCTCGATTCTGAAGCCGGTGAAATAGGGCATTTCGAAATAGCAGTTCATCGCCTTTTGCGGATTAACGCACACTGCTATGCTCGACAGTTGGCGGTATTCGTTGTGAATTGCCGCCGCAAAGAAGTCGGAGAGGGGAGCCTCAACGGCGGGATTTTGATGACCATCAAAGTAGATGCGCAGAATAAGGCATCTTTCCTCGGCGAGGGTGTCGGTGATCCAGATGTGCTTTATCACGCCCTGACCGCTTATGTCAGCCAGAGTCAGCTTGCCCTTAGCGGCGATCTCAAGGCAGGGGTTGACCTTCCAGCCCACTCCAAGCTCGCGCGCCGCAACGTGAGCGGTACCTTCCTCAACGGGACACATAGCGCCCTTGCCCTTTTCACCTGTGATGTTTTCGGCGGAAAGAGAAAATGATCTTATATTCTTTTTGGTCGTCAGCGAATTTAACATATTTTGCTCCTTAAAAATTTAGCTATTGATATTTTAACATTATTGCGCTATAATACAAATATCTATTGTTGGCATTAATTTAACATTTCTTGCGGTGATGCGATGAATATTAACACGATAAATCCATACATACGTCTGGCGACGGAGTCGGTTCTGCCGAAGGATTTTTACATGAAGCGGAGAGTTCTTTTCGATTTTGAGCTTATCTACGTCGAAAGAGGGAGCTTTGTGCTTTGGTACGGCGGTCGGGAATACGGTGCGAAAGAGGGAGATATAATCCTTTTTCATCCGAACGTCAGACACAGCATTAAAAGCAACGGTGACGAGATCTCCCAGCCGCATATTCATTTCAGTCTGAAATATTCGCCCGAGAGCAGTGCAACTCCGATATCGTTCAAGGATTCGTCTGACTTTACCGAAAGCGAAAGGCAGCTCGTTGAGCACGATCCCTTTGCCTTTTACACGAGTCCCTTTGTCAAATGCGAGGATAAAAGCGAATTTTTAGAGATATTTTACCGTATCGTATGTGACAAAAGCGACAAAAATCAGATCAAAAAAAGGGGTCTGCTCCTTGAAATACTCGATATAATAATCGGAGAGAATTTTCAGAATGCGCTCTCTTCCAATGAAGACGGGGGATATTCACTCGCGCACCACATCAAGGATTTTATCAAATCGGAGTCGGCACATAAAATGAGCCTTGACGATTTTGAAAGACAGTTCGGATACAACAAATACCACATAGAAAAGCTGTTCAAAAAGCAATTCGGGGTAGGGCTGATACAGTACCGCAACAAAATACGCCTGCTTTCGGCGCGTGAGCTGCTGAAAACGAAGAGGGTGACCGAGGTGGCCGAGATCGTTGGATATCAATCGATATATTCGTTTTCACGCGCGTATAAGAATCATTTCGGCAAAAGCCCCGAAAAGGCTAAAAACGGCTAAATGAGAGAGAAAATCGCTTGACATTCCTTTTTGTTGGGTATATAATATAAAATAAGGATAAATATAAACAAAGCAAATTCAAGGAGAAAAAAGACAAATGGCAGATAAGAAAAAGAATGCATCCGTAAGAACGGGTTTTACCGTATCCTCTATAAATGAGATCGTTCGCAAAAACGCTCTTGAAAATCCCACCAGAGCTTCCTATATGTACATGAAGGGCTCGGTTGACATGCACGCCAACCACGAGGCAATAAAGAACGTTGTCGATTCCGCACGAGTAGGCTTTGAGATGCTGGGCATGGAGGGTACGAGAGTTGCAGTCGTAGGCGACAAATCGGTCGAGCTCGTTGCCTGCTACCTTGCTGCT
The DNA here is from genome assembly GCA_045536155.1 of Eubacteriales bacterium. Lineage (GTDB taxonomy): Bacteria > Bacillota > Clostridia > Oscillospirales > CAG-272 > JAZQNC01. The sequence goes on along the minus strand of JAZSMZ010000067.1, from coordinate 25,562 downwards.
ATGTGCGTTCCCGCAAGTGCTGTATACATCGATCCCGCACTTGATCCCGAAGTACAGCGTGCGCAGATCAACGAAGCCAAGTGCGAGTGCGTTGTTTTCACTCGCGGAAGCCGCAGCAACTACATAGGACGTCAGAGCGAGCTGCCCAAGGTGCGCTTCTTTATTCAGGTAGATACCAATGCGAAATTCATCGATCAGTCGGGCAACCGCGACGACGTTTTGCCCGAATCTACCACTCTCGACTACGCTACATTCATAAAATTTGGCTTTGCGCTGCATAATATAGGCAAGGCATCGCCCATGCCCGCGCCCAAGCCCGACAAGGAATGCGCAGTATTCTTTGACGACGAAGGCAACATGACCACCATGACTCAAAAAGAGTTCTTTGACAAGCTTAACGAGATCCATGCCGCAGTTGAATATTCGGGCGAGGATCTGTTCGTATCGGTACAGCGCCTCGGCAATATTAACGAGATGTTCTACGGAATTCTCGCTCCCCTTATGGCAGGTGCATCGGTCGCATTCGGCGACAACGGCAAGAATTCGGTCCGCGATATCAAGAAATACCGCCCCGACGTGCTTCACGTTACCGTTGCCATGCTCGATTCGATCTATGCGGCCATGAAGGCGGAAGCTGCAAAGAACGGCGGCGAGGGAAAATTCGACAAGAAGATCGCACTCGTCGCAAAGCTCAAGAAATTCCATCTTGATCTGTCCAAAAAGCAGTTTGCCAATGAGCTTGCGCTCATCGGCGGCAGAGTAAAGAAGATGATTTGTGTTGCAAACGGTGCCGAACTCGATGCAAAGATGCTTTCCGATTTCGATGCTATGGGCATCAAGGTTATAATAAGATAAAAACAAAATGAGGTGCCGCGTTTGCGACACCTCATTGAAAATTTGCATATTCGATATCAGAATTCGGGGAGGTAGCTTTCTCCGCTTTCAAGGTCGTACCAGGTGAAAACGCCGTCTTCGTAGACGATATAGCTGTGGGGCGACGACTGCTTTGGAATGGATACTGAGCCGGGATTTATAAATCTTCCACCGTTATCGCTTTTGTGATCTACCGGAACGTGGGTGTGACCGTATACGATTACCTCATCCGATTTCGGAGGAGTGAACGAATCGAGCTTGTGCCCGTGAGTTGCCGTGATCTTTGTTTTTGAGTCGAAAAGAAAGGCATAATCGGCCAAAACGGGGAAGGAGAGCATCATCTGGTCAACCTCGGCTTCGCAGTTGCCGCGAACGCAAAGGATCTTGTCGGCGATCGCGTTGAGCGATGCGGTTACCTTTTTCGGATCGTAATCGCGGGGAAGGTCGTTGCGCGGACCGTGGTAGAGTATATCGCCGAGCAGCAAAAGGCGGTCGGGATCTTCTTTTTCCACCTTCTCCAAAAGGAGCGAGCAATAGTAGGACGAGCCGTGTATATCGGATGCAATAATCAGTTTCATTGAAAAAATTCCTTTCGCATACTGTCAGATAATTATAGCACATCTTTTTACTATCGTCAATTACCTTTTTCATATAAAAATCGATTAAAGGGGGCAGCTTTTTTGTACGACGGCATTCATTTTCTTTCATACGGTAAGGGATGCATTCACGCAGGAATGCTCTATCCTTCAAGAAAAGCGGGACGAGGCGAGATACTCTATCTTCACAGCGGAAGTCTCGATATCTGCGAAGGATACCGCGAATATCGTCTGAAGGCGGGACAGGTACTGCTGCTTGACGGCCAGAACAGGCACTACGGCTTTCGCGAGTGCAGCGAGGATACCTTTTTCACGCGCATCGTCTTCGAAGGCTCGATAAGCGATGCCGACATCGCCGTTCTTGCCCATAAGGTGTTCATTCCCGCTCACCCGGAGCGCTTTGAACAGCTCCTTTCGCTTATACTCGAATATTACAGTCTGCCCGAATATCCTGCCGAGTCGGTTGACAGCATTTTGCGCCTGATAATCACGGTACTGCAGGTCGACGGTCTTCCGGTTGATGACGATTCGAATGAAAAGCTCAAGCTTTGCAGTGCAATATGCGACTACGTCCACGAAAAGAAGGGCGTTTGCAAGAGCGCTGAGGTGGCGGAGCATTTCGGATATACCGCAAAGTATCTGTCGGTCGTCTTTTGCGCGCGCTATTCCCGCGGACTTAAATCGTATATCGACGCCGTCCGACTGTCCTATTTAAAGCTTTCGCTTGCCTCCGACATGACCGCCGCCGAAGCGGCAAAGACAGCAGGATTTGAAAGCCTCAAATCCATGCAGGATTTTTTCCGCTACAACACCGGCATGACGGTCAACGAATGGATGACCGAGCATTAATACATAAAAATGACGCCGCGCGCCGATCGACACGACTGTCTTTTGCGTGCGGCATTTTTACCCCCCCTTATCCCAATGGAGAAAATAATGAAAAAAACGAAAAATACGCTAAAAGAAGTGAAAAACAAGAGCTGGGTGTATTTTTTGATGCGCCGCAGGATCGTAACTATTCTCCTGCTTGCTATCCAGCTTGCATTTATCATATACCTCATCTTTTCGTCAAGCCTTTTGTCAAGCACGATCGCCCTTTTTTTGAACGCGCTGAGTGTAATCGTCTGCATTCACATCGTAAACAAAAGCGAAAAATCCTCATTCAAGCTCGCCTGGGTGTTTATGATAATGGCGTTCCCGCTTTTCGGCGGTATGCTTTACCTATTTTTCATGACCCAAAAGTCGCTTCGGAGATTTAAAGAAAAATACAGTGAAAACGAAAGAGAGATAGGCCCGCTCTTCTTCAAAAACGGCGATTGCCTTGAAAAGGCCGTAAAGGACTGTCCCAAAAGCGCGGGCAGAATGAGATATTTACAAAACAAGTGCGCCTTTCCCGTTTTTTCGGCTAGCGAATGCGAGTATTTCCCATCGGGTGTAAAAAAGCTCGAACGGCTCAAAGAGGAGCTCGAAAAGGCAGAAAAATACATCTTTATCGAGTATTTTATAATTTGCGGCGGCAAGATGTGGAGTGAGATATTCGACATCCTTGTAAGAAAGGCCGCCGAGGGGGTCAAGGTAAGGATCATATACGACGATATCGGAAGCTTCTTCTTTTTGCCGAGTAATTACCCGAAAATACTCGCGAGCTACGGCATCGAGTGCATGGTGTTCAACAAATTCCGACCCTTCCTTACCACCGCATCGAATAACCGCGACCACAGAAAGATCGTATCTGTCGACGGCAAGGTTGCCTTCACGGGCGGAATCAATATATCCGACGAATATATCGACGAAATTGAAAAGCACGGCAGGTGGAAGGACAGCGCCGTCATGATAAAAGGTGACGGAGCGTGGAGTCTTACACTGATCTTTCTCGAGATGTGGCAGATATGCTGTGCCGAAAAGAGATGCCCCTTCAAAGCGGATGAGGACTTGACGGTATTCTATCCCGGCAAGAGCGATATCGAGCATCAAGGATACGTTCAGCCCTATGCCGACAGTCCGCTCGATCGCGAATACGTCGGCGAGAACGTGTACACGAGCATTATCAGCTCATCTCAAAAGTATCTCTATATCACAACCCCCTATCTCATAATCGACGATGCCATGACCGAAAGCCTCGTATACGCCGCCAAGCGCGGAGTGGACGTGCGTATCATCACGCCCGAAATCGGAGATCATTGGTACGTTCACACCACAACGCGCTCGTATTATCACGATCTGATCTCAAACGGCGTACGTATATTTGAATACAAGGACGGCTTTTGCCACGCCAAGCTCTTCGTTTCGGACGACGCTGTGGCAACGGTGGGCACGGTCAATTTAGACTATCGCTCGCTTTACCACCATTTCGAGTGCGGCTGCTGCTTTATGGACGAGAAAGTGATAGAGGACGTCAAAAGGGATTTTTTCGATACGGAAAATGAATCTCGCGAGATAAAAGCAGAAGACTGCAAGCGCGGATTTTTCATCTCGGTCATACAAACTCTTTTGCGCCTCATGGCCCCCCTTATGTAAAAAAAGAAGGTTGAAAATCAACCTTCTTTTTATATTACAACGATAAACAGAATTGACAGAAGTATTATTGCAATCGCCATGAAAAGTGCACAGACAAGAGATATAAATATCCGCTTGAAGGTGAGCTTTATATCGCCCTCGGTCGAAAAATCGTATATGAAATCGGCGATTTTTCGCGTGATCCCCTTCTTCCTTCCCGATTCGGTAAAGTTGTCGGGATCGGCAAGACGGAAATCGTCAGGCTTTGAAAAACGATCCAGTATTATGAATATCAAAGCGCCGATGACTACCGTCAAAAGTCCGAACGAAAGCGTTTCGCTTTCCAATACGTCAAGATGGAGTATGGCCGGACGGCGCAGTGATGTGAGCATCCTGTTTGCCAATTTTATGACGGTGATATTGGGGAATATTCCGAAAAAGGGCAAAATCAGCGCCGATATTATGCCCACGATGCAGGTGGCAAAATCATGGGAGCGATTTTTTTTCGAATCGATGCTTGTGTTTATCGGGCGTCGCAAAAAGATGAGCACGTATGCACGGGTGAATGCGGCGACGGTGAAGCTGCCGGCGATCACAAGCGGTATCGAGCACGCAGCAATTCCGCTCCTTTGAAGGGAATCGTTGATAAGCGCGTGTCCGATGTAACCGCTCCATGCAGGTATGCCCGCAATTCCGAGCGATGCCGACAGAAAGCAAAGGCTCATGGCGCGTACGTCGTGATAAAAGCCGCGCAGAGATGCGGTGTGCATCTTTGATGAATCATTTGATATCAGCGTCGTTATTGACAGAACGAGCGTAAACGCGATCGTGGTGGTGAACAGGTGGATAAGGCAGGACGCGATGCTTTCGGAAGTGCCCGTCAACGGATAAAGGGATATTCCGATGAGGGTGCATCCGAGTGAAGAGATAAGCGAAAAGATGATCATTCGGTCCAGCCGCGATGAGAGCAGTGAGATCAGAGCACCCGACAAAAGGAGAACAGATCCGATGATCAAAAGCATGAGATGCCACGGCGCGCTGTTCGGCAACATGTAGAAGGTGACGTTGAAGATGCCGTAAAGACCGATCATCGATTCGACGGGTGCGAGCGAGAGAAGAGCAGGGGAATTATCCTCGCTTGTTTTTCTGAATAGCAGGGGAAAGAAGAGCGAACGGATCAAGAATGCAAAAAAGATAACGGCGGCCGCCAAAAAGACCAGCTTTTTGTTCATCAGCGGCGCAAACGTGCCGATGCTTGAGTATGTCAGCGAGTCGGTCTGATAATGTATAAGCGACATTCCAAAAAACAGCAGACATATTGACACAACGCTCGACAGCGCAAATTCTACCGCGCGCTTCTTGCTTTTTGCATCTTTTGTGCAAATAAGAGCGGGATACGTAAAGACAGAACCGAGCGTAAAAAAGAGAAGTGATGCGATAAAGTCGGTGGAAAGGAAATAGCCGATCGCCGAGCTCAGCGAGAAAAAAGAAAAGAGATAAAAGATGCCGCTGTCGTCATGCTTTCTTATGTGCGCGCGGCCGAACACGGTCATCGTAAGCCACACCAGAGATACGATAAAGCAGCATACGGCGTTTGCACCCGAGAACGAGAGCACGAGTCCTATGCCGTCAAAAAAGGGCATAACGACGCTTACGTTCTCTGTCATCAAAAATGAGACGAGAAGCAGCTCTGCAGTGCAGCCGATTATGGCAAACATCTCGCGTATCGATGCCGAATTATCGCGAAGCTTTTTCAGCTTGGGTATAAAAAACGTTGCAAAAGCGCAGAACAAAGGCCAAAGCATCAAAAGGAATATACTCATTTTGATATTTTCTCCTCGCTTATATGTTAAGGATATTTTTTCAATAACTCACAAAACAATTATATCATCTACTGTTTCCTTTGTCAACTTGCCGATTTTGTCGAAAAATTGCATTTTTCCACTGCGGACGAGCTTTTATTTGATGCTCGTTGTTTTTCTCCTTTAGCGGTCGGCGGGATGCCTTGCGGTTTTACGAGAGGCTCTGAAGTGCCTTTTATCCGAGACGGCAAACCGACGGCTTTTTTGTATATTTTTACTTTGCGCGATAATAATATTGACACGGACGAAGAGAAATGGTATTATTGATTTAGAAACAGTACTATTAATTCAAGATTAAAGAAAGGAAGCTTTCGTAAACGAAAGCCACGGTTATTATTATGGCAGAACTCAAAATCACAAGTGAAAACTTCGAAAGCGAAGTTTTAAATTCTACCGTTCCCGTTATCGTTGATTTCTGGGCACCCTGGTGCGGTCCCTGCCGCATGCTCGGACCTGTTATCGAGCAGATCGGAAACGAAAGAAGCGACATCAAAGTGGGCAAGGTCAACGTCGACGAGGAAGGCGACCTCGCTTCTCAGTTCTCAATTTCAAGCATTCCCACTATCATCCTTTTCAAGGAGGGCAAGGCTGTAAAACAGCTTATGGGCGTGCGTCCCAAGGCGCAGATCCTTGCTATGCTCGACTGACAAGACGAATAAAAAACGAGGCGTTAGCCTCGCTTTTTATTTGCTTTTGATCTTTGCCGCCAGCGAAAAGACGGCGAATACGATAATGTTGACAAGCACGACGCTCGCGCCTGCGGGGGTGGCGAGGAAATATGATGCGATAAGTCCGACGTTAAAGCAGACGACCGAGATCACCGCCGAAACGATGACGACTGCGCGGAAAGATCTGCATACCCGCATCGCGCTCATGGGCGGAAAAATTATCAGAGCCGATATTAAAAGCGCACCGGTAAGACGCATCCCGAGCACTACGGTGACGGCGGTGAGCATCGCGATGAGCATATTGTAATACCCGACCTTGATGCCCGCCGATGCGGCGAAATTTTCGTCGAAGGTGACGGCAAAAATGCGGTTGTAAAATACGATAAAGGAAATAACGACGACCAGAGAAAGGATCAAGCTGAGTATCAGATCCTCGCTCTTTATCGCAAGTATGCTGCCGAACATGTATCCCGACAGATCGATGTTGGAATTTTGAGAAAATGTGGTGACGGTAACACCAACTGCAAGCGATGCCGTCGATATGAGGGCGATAGCCGAGTCACCTTTTATCTTTTTTCTCTCGCTGATGCGGAGCAAAAACACCGCCGCCGCCATAACAACGGGAATGGCAAAACCGAGAGGGGCAAGTCCGACAGCCGAGGCTATCGACATTGCGCCGAAGCTGACGTGGGAGAGTCCGTCGCCGATCATTGAATATCTTTTAAGCACAAGACATACTCCTAAAAGGGCGGAGCAGAGTGCGATCAGCGTGCCGCAGATAAGGGCGCGCTGCATGAAAGGATAAGTAAGCATTTCGATGAACATCAGTCACAGCTCCCGAGATAATAATGCCCGACGTCGCTCTTTTCGTATTCCTCGGTAGTACCGAAGAAGATGAAATCGTCGCCGAGGTGCAGAATGTGCGATGCGTATTTCATTGCCGACGCAAGGTCGTGAGATACCGTTATAACGGTGATGCCGCTTTTGTTTATTTTTTCGATAAGGTCGTAAAGCTCGACGGTGGCCATCGGGTCGAGTCCCGACGTGGGCTCGTCAAGCAGCAAAAGCTTTTTTGTGGCAAAGAGGGCACGCGCCAAAAGCACGCGCTGGCGCTGACCGCCCGAAAGATAGGCAAAGGGATGCTTTTTCAGATGAGATATTCCCAAAAGCTCGAGCTTGTCTTCCGCATTCTTTTTATCGTGAGCGGTGTGGTGCAGATGCGATGAACGGCAGCCCGAAAGCACGACCTCGAATACCGATGCAGGGAAGTCGAAGCGCACGTTGGTCTGCTGAGGGAGAAATCCGATGCTCGTTTTGGTAAGTCCGTCACCGTATTCGATCTCGCCGCCGTTAAGCGATTTCAGTCCAAGAATAGCGTGCATCAGCGTGCTCTTACCCGAACCGTTTTTGCCGACGATACAGAGATAATTGCCAGCATTGACGCTAAAGCTGAGATCCTTTATCAGAATGTTGCTGTCGTATGCAAGGGTACAGTTTTTGCAGGATATTAAAGGCATGATTACCTCCGTTAAAATATGTCACACAAAAGTTGTTTAAGAAAAATCCCGTACCGAAGACCGGTACGGGATTTTTGGTGATCCATCGGGGATTCGAACCCCGGACCCTTTGATTAAAAGTCAAATGCTCTACCGACTGAGCTAATGAATCATAGCTTTTTCGAGTGCCTAAATATCATAGCACAGTTTAAGAGATTTGTCAAGGGGTTTTGCCAATTTCTTATATGTGAGGGTATTTTATTGAGCCTTTTTGTTGGACAGGCGGACGCAGTCGGCGATCATCGCAATGAACTCACTGTTGGTGGGCTTACCGCGCTCTGAATGGATTGTATATCCAAAATAGGATGTGATGGTGTCGACGTTGCCGCGATTCCACGCTACCTCTATCGCATGGCGGATGGCACGCTCGACGCGGGATGGAGTTGTATTGTAGCTGCGGGCTACGGCGGGGTAAAGATCCTTCGTTACAGATTCCATTATGTAGTTGTCGTTTATGGCCAGAAGGATCGCCGTTCTGAGATACTGGTATCCCTTGATATGGGCGGGCACGCCGAGCTGATGAATTATCGAGGTGACCTGGGTTTCAAAATCGTTGGGATGAGGTTTCTTTACCGTGCGGCTCAGCACCGACGGATTTTTCATCGCCTGCATGCGGAGCATTCTCTCCTCGAGAGTGTCCATGTCAAGAGGCTTTGTCATGCAAAAGTCCACTCCCGCCTCAAGGGCTTCGTCGAAAATGAGCTTGTTGGTAACAGAGGAAAGCAGGATAAAGGAGGGAGGAGCATCGGGAGTGAAATCCACGTTTTCCATGGCACGCATGAGGCGGATGCAATCCTTTTTGGGAAGCCAGATGTCGATAAGGGCAAAGTCGGGATGGGTCTTCTTTATCATTAAGAGGGCGTCGTCACCGTTTGATGCCTCATATACGGTTTTCGCCCCTCTTGCATAGAGTGCATTCTTAAGACTAGCGCGGAATTCTGCATTTTCGTCCGCAATGAGAATTTTGATATCGTTATTCATTTTACCGGTTCCTTTCGTTTGCGCGCCGTCCGTTTTTACGCGCTTTTTATGTATTTTTTTGTTTTTGTACGTGCTTTTTATCGGCTCACGTCTTAACTTGCTATAATAATACCATAAATTGGAAGAAATGTCAATACAATTGAGGATAAAATTTTCCACAAATTGGAAAATTAAAAACTGTGTAATATGCTGTACAAATAATGTCGGTCGTATTCGGGCGATAAAAAGGGAAAAATTATTAAAAATCGATTATTTTCGTCTTTCATATCAAAAAAATATATCAAAAATAGGGTGGTTTTTTCAAAAAAATGCGGTAAAATATAATATGTTCACAAAATTTGCTTTAAAATAACAATAAATAGTGATACAATACAAAAGTAATTTGTTTTGGAGGAATTAGTCATGGAGGAAAATAAAAAGACAGCTGTCGGTACTATATCCCGCGGAATCAGAGCTCCCATTATAAGAGAGGGCGACAATCTGGCGAATATAGTTGTTGAATCTGTATTGGACGCAAACAGACTCGACGGAATTCAGTTTGAGGACCGTGATATTGTTGCGGTAACAGAGGCGGTTGTTGCACGCGCACAGGGAAACTACGTATCGGTTGACGACATTGCGGCCGACGTTAAGGCAAAATTCCCGGAGGGCGAGATCGGTGTTGTATTCCCCATACTCAGCCGTAACCGCTTTGCGATCTGCCTTCGCGGTATCGCAAGAGGTGTAAAAAAGATCACCCTCATGCTCAGCTATCCTTCCGATGAGGTTGGTAACCATCTTATCTCTCTTGATCAGCTTGATGACGCAAACGTCAATCCCTGGTCCGACGTTCTCACCGAAGAGCAGTTCCGTAAGCTTTTCGGACGTGTAGAGCACACCTTTACCGGCGTTGACTACGTTGAGTACTATTCTTCGCTTATCAGAGGCGAGGGATGCGATGTTGAGGTTATTTTCGCTAACAACGTAAAGACCATTCTTAACTATACAAACAACGTGCTCTGCTGTGATATCCACACCCGCGCACGCTCGAAGCGCATACTCGAAAAGGCAGGAGCCAAGGTGCTTTGCCTCGACGACATTATGACCGCACCCGTCAACGGTAGCGGATTCAATGCATCGTACGGTCTGCTCGGCTCGAATAAGGCAACCGAGACCACCGTTAAGCTCTTCCCCCGCGACTGCGAGGAGTTCGTTGCAGCCGTTGCTGCAGGACTTTACGAAAAGACCGGCAAGCGTTTCGAGGTAATGGTATACGGCGACGGCGCATTCAAGGATCCCGTAGGTAAGATCTGGGAGCTTGCCGACCCGGTAGTTTCTCCCGCATACACCAAGGGACTTGAGGGCACACCCAACGAGCTCAAGCTCAAATATCTTGCGGATAACGATTTCGCTGATCTCAGCGGCGAAGACCTCAAGGAGGCAATCAAGAACTCCATCAAGAATAAAGAGGCCGACCTCAAGGGTACAATGGCAACTCAGGGAACTACTCCCCGTCGACTCACCGACCTTATCGGTTCGCTTTGTGACCTCACCTCTGGCAGCGGCGACAAGGGAACACCCATCATTCTCATTCAGCGTTACTTCACCAACTACGCTGCTGACTAAAATGCATAAAAATCGGAGGCATCGATTCGATGCCTCCTTTTGTTTTTTTGTTATTGAGGACGCTTGCTTGGATCGTTGCTTCTGTAGTTAGCGGGACCTTGCATCTTTTTGGGCTTGCGGGCCAGATCACGAAGGGCCGCCGATACTTTACGCTGCTCGGCCATCGAAAGGAAATGATTGTTGTTCATGTCGTGAATATACATGAGCATTCTGTCGATGGAAACGATCTGCGAGATCTTCGTTTTGAACTTGGTCTTGTTGTCGATATATACAACGATCGAGTTTATCGGCACGTTTTCAATGTCTCGGTGATGCAGATGAGCATTGAGCGCCTTGGTGTAGGCGGCATTGAGCTCGAGCGGGTTGCGCAGCTGCATGATAGAGTTGTTGTAAAATTGTCTCCAATCGCCGTGGAAAGGATTTTCGATAGTGCCGTGCATATTGCGTATCGTCACGATAAGGATTCCGCCGCGGTTTACAAGTATCGCATCGGTGCGGAAAAGCTTTGAATCGGGCGAAAGATTGAAGGGAAATACGACGTTCTTTAAAAGCTTGTCCGATTTGTAATTTACGGTAAGCAGCTTCAAAACTGTCTTTTCGCTTCGGTCGGGCATATTAAGCAGCATATTCGAGGTGATCATGCGCTTGATTATGAAAAAGAGCCAGACAAGAAGCACTGCCGCACAAATGACGGCGAGAGCTATACTGAATTTTGCAAAGAAATCCATAATAAACGCTTTTCCTCCAATACTGCCAATTTTTTTGTTGAGTTACAAAAAGTGCAAAATAACGAGATAATTCGCTGTAAAAATATCAGTTATCCAATATAATTACAGCGAATGATATGTCGTAAAAATTATTTTGCGCAAACCTCGGTAAGGTAGTTGACAACGTCACCGACGGTGATGAACTTGTGGATGTCGTCATCCTTGATCTCGATATTGAATTTTTCCTCGCACATCAAAATGAGGTCGGCGAGCTCGAGAGAATTGATGCCGAGATCGGAAATTAATTCAGCTTCCATTTTGATATCGCTTTCGGACAACTGAAGGTCCTCAATCAAAATCTCTTTAACCTTTTCAAACACGGTGATATCCTCCGAAAAAATTAATGTTTTTTATTTAACAAGAAAACGCTTTATCTTCTTGGTGGTGGTCTTTTCAAACTCGGTGTCGCGAATCTCAATATCGTGGATCTGCTTGTAAACGGGGAGCTTTTTGTTAACCCTGTTTACCGCCTCTTTAACGGCTGCAAATTCCTCTTCACTTGTCATGCCCTTGGTAAGCTCAGGATCGGGATAGATGATCGCGGTTATAACGATATCTTCACTTTGATACTTTTTGCGGGCAACAACAACAGTTTCCAAAACGATTTCCTCGCGGGAAAGATGCTCTTCAAGCTCCTCGGGGAAGACGTTTTTACCATTCGAAAGAATGATAACATTCTTTTTGCGTCCGGTTATATAAACATAGTTGTCGCTGTCAATGTATCCGATGTCGCCCGTTCTGAACCAGCCATCCTCGGTAAACACTTCGCGGGTGGCTTCTTCGTTTTTGTAATAACCCATCATGACGTTATCGCCCTTGACAAGTATTTCGCCGGGCTCGTTTCCGCCGCCGTTGTCGATGCGGACCATACATCCGTAAACGGGCTGACCGACAGATCCGGGACGGCGCTTTCCTGCGCGGTTGAACGCAACAAGGGGAGCGCATTCGGTAATTCCGTATCCCTCGAAGATAGCGATGCCGAAACGGTCAAATTCACGGACCAGATCGGGATCAAGAGGCGCACCGCCGCAAACGATCGAACGGAGATTGCCTCCGAGCGAGTTGCGGATCTGGGCAAATATTTTATCGCGCAGATCAAGTCCGACAGCCATGGCAGTATCGCTGAGCTTCATTGCAAGCTCAACCTTTTTGCGCAAGCCCTTTTTGTCAATCTCGTTCCAGATGCGCTTGCGCATTGTTTCAATATAAAGGGGAACGACAACCAAAAGTGTGGGCTTGGCTGCATTGATCGAACGCATTGTGTTTTTCAAACCGTCATTGACATAGATAGTCATTCCGCAGGCGGATGCCGAAAGCTGACTGCAGGTCATTTCGTAAGAATGATGCAGAGGGAGAAGGTCGACCAGAACATCGTCATCATCGTATTCGGTAGACTGAACAGACGCGTTTATAGCAGCAATTAAGTTGCGGTGCGAAAGCATAACGCCTTTGCTTGTGCCGGTTGTACCCGATGTGAAGAGAAGAACTGACATCTTTTCCATAATGGGCTTGCAATCGATAAAGCTGCGGTCACCGTTTTTGAGTGCGTGACGTCCGCTTTTGATAAGCTTTGACATGGGAAGGATATTATCTCCTTCCTGTGTTTCGCCGTGTACGGGTATGAAATATTTAACTGTGGTAAGCTGATCTGCCAATTTAAGAAGCTTGCCGTTGAAAGCCTCGGTATAAACGAGAGCTTCGGCCTCAGACCAATTGAGGAATCCGACGATGGCCTCTTCGGAAAGATCGTGGTCGATGGGAACAATTACACCGTTGCCCGCAACGGCAGCATGATATGCAGCCAGATACTCGGGGCAGCAATCGCCAATGACCGCAACGGTTTTGCCCATGAGTCCATAGGCGGAAAAGCCGGTGCCTACATAGTTTACCATGTCACGGAATTCGCGATAGGTAACCCTGTTCTCCTGACCGTCTCTCTTGAATATATAAAGAGGATGGTCGCCAAACATATCAGCGCTGGTTGAAAGAATATCGCGTATATTCTTCATTATTGCAGGATGACGTTTGGCCTCAATTTCTTTCTTGACAGACTTCTCATGTTTGATGTGTTTGTCTTTAAAATCTTGTACGCGAGAAAATAAATTATTCATACAATAAATTATACATAATAGCAAATCACTTGTCAAGGCGATATTTATTAAAAAGGGCTGTTTTAGCAAGAAAAATCGGTCAAATACACTAAAAAAAGCACCTATGTGGTATTGTAAACTAAGTGATTTAGACTGCATATTTATAAGACAAAACAGCGAAAACTTACAATAATTGATGCCGTTACAAGTACAAAAAAGCAATTTTTTATGAGATAATTTTGCTTATGTACTTTACAAAATATTTATACTGTGTTATAATAATATATGCATCATTGTAATACATTAAAGCGACAAAAATACAGCATTTTATCACTCGGAGGTAAGCATGAGGTGTCCTAATTGCGGTTATATGGAAAGCAAGGTAATCGATTCCAGACCGACCGACAGCGGGTCTATCCGCCGCAGACGCGAGTGTCTGTCCTGCAAAAAGAGATATACTACATATGAAATTATTGACACCGTACCGGTAATCGTCACCAAAAAGGACGGTACACACGAGATATTCGACCGCAACAAGGTCAAGACCGGTATTATGAAGGCATGCTATAAGCGTCCCGTCAGTGATGCTCAGATCGACGAGCTTGTCGGCGAGATCGAAAGCGAGCTTTCGAACTCCCTTTCCACCGAGCATACCACCACCGAGATCGGTGTTATGGTTATGGAGCGCCTGCGCAGCCTCGACGAGGTTTCATACGTCCGCTTTGCTTCGGTTTATCGCGAGTTCAAGGACGTCGATACCTTCATGAAGGAGCTCAAGGAGCTTAAAGACAAGCGCTGAAAAATATAAGCTAAAAAAACAAAAGGATAAATGCACAAATAAAGTGATTTATTTGTGCATTTGTTTTAGTATGGCAGAGAAGATAAATCCTCACATCAATCACAGAAAAAGACTTCGCAAACGCTTTTTAAACGAGGGAGTCGACAATTTCGAGGACCACAACGTGCTTGAGCTTCTGCTCTTTTTCTCGATTCCGAGAAGGGACACCAACGAGATCGCTCATGCATTGCTCGACAAATTCGGCACGCTTTCAAACGTGTTCACTGCAAGCACCGATCAGCTGTGCACCGTCAAGGGCATCGGCGAGAGCTCGGCGGTGCTGATAAAGATGATACCTCAGCTGTGGAAGAAGTTCGCGGTTGAGAACTATCTTTCGGAAAAGAACGTCGAGGATATTGAAAGCTCGGGCGAATTTTTGACAAAGCTTTTCATCGGTGAGGAAAGCGAGAGATGCTATATGCTCGTTTTCAACGAAAAGGGCAAGATGACCAATACTGTCGACGTCGATTCGGGCGATATGTCGGCGGTCTATTTTTCACCCCGTACCATAATGGATATCGCGGTAAAATACGGCGCATCGTCATTTATTCTCTCTCACAATCATCTCACGGGCACGACCGAGCCCTAGCCGCAGGACGTTATGCTGACGAGAAGGCTTCATGAGGTGTTCGAAATAATGGGCATACTGATGAGAGCGCATATCATCGTTTCGGGCAGCGAGTACAGCGTTGTTAAGATATAAAGCGTCCTTCGGACAATTATATTTAAAAAAACACATAAAAATGCAGTCCGAGGCACATTAATTTTATAAAAAATTTGCAATTTTTCACATATATCGTTTGACTTTTGAAAAAAACTGTGATATAATAACGCCATAATAAAACCAATGGAGGTATTTTGATCATGGCATATAAGATTACTGATGAATGCGTCGCTTGTGGTGCATGTGCTGAAGAGTGCCCCGTAAACGCTATTTCCGAGGCAGACGGTAAGTACGTTATCAACGCTGACGAATGCATCGATTGCGGCGCTTGCGCTGATACTTGCCCTGTTGACGCTCCTGTTCAGGCATAAGTTGAGACAATTTCAAAAATGAGGTCGGGGATTTTATGCTCTGACCTCAATTTTTTTAAAATGATTTTTTATAAAACCAAAAAAGATTTACATAGATTATGGATGAAAAGCTTTTTGAACTGTTAAGCGACGAAACGCTTACCGAGATCAACGACAATTTAAAACTGATACAGAAAAAAGGCGGACTCACCTTCGGCAGTGATGCTCTCTTGCTGGCCTCATTTATCAAAAAGCCGAGAGGGGCAGTTGCAGTCGATCTTGGCAGCGGAACGGGAGTTATCGCTCTGCTTGCGGCGGCCAGAGGACATTTTAAGAAGATCTACGCTGTTGAGATACAGCAAAAATTTGCCGATATAATCGGACGGAATGCCCGTCTTAATTCGCTTGACGGTATCGTCGAGCCTGTTTTAGCCGATCTGCGTGACGTGAAGATTGAATGCGACATCGTGTTTGCCAATCCGCCGTATATGAAGACGGGGAGCGGCAAATCAAGCGACGACGACGGACGTGATATCGCCCGACGCGAGCGCAACGGCGGAATATACGATTTTTGCGAATGCGCATCAAGATGTCTAAGCGACGGCGGCGATTTTTACGTTGTTTACCGCCCCGACCGCATGGTCGATCTGCTCTGTACTCTTAGAGAAAATAAGCTTGAGCCCAAAAAGCTGATCTTCGTATGTGCCGATGAAAATCACGCTCCCTCGCTCCTTCTTGTATCGGCAAAAAAAGGCGCCGCACCCTCGCTTATCGTACCGAGACCGCTGTTTTTGAATCTCGGCGGAGAGATGTCGGATGATGCAAAGAAAATATACGAAAGCGGTAAGCTTGATTTATAAAAATATATTTTTCTGAAATTTCGGAGATAAAAATGAACGACGTTAAAGAAAAGAATAAAATAGAAGGCGGTACACTCTATCTCGTTGCCACCCCGATCGGAAATCTGTCCGATCTTTCATACCGAGGTGAGAAGATACTCGCCGGAGTTGATTTTATCGCGGCCGAGGATACCCGCGTCAGCGCCAAGCTTTTGTCGGCTATCGGAGTATCAAAGCCGATGGTGATATATCACGAGCACAACAAGCGCGAGTGCGGAGCGAAGATCGCATCGCGTCTGCTCGACGGCGAATCGTGCGCCCTCGTCACCGATGCCGGCACTCCCTGCATCAGCGATCCGGGTGCAGATATTACACGCCTCTGCATAGAAAACGGCATCAACGTGACATCGGTCCCCGGTGCCTGCGCGGCGATATGCGCACTCACCCTTTCGGGTTTCGATACCAGAAGATTTGTTTTTGAGGGATTCCCCGAGGGAAACACCAATGCCAAACGCGAATTCTTTGCCAATCTGGCAAAGGAAAAGCGCACTGTTATAATGTACGAATCTCCCCACGAGATAAAGAAAACGGTATCGCTCATGCACGAGGCCATGCCTCACCGCCGCATCGCCCTCTGCCGCGAGCTGACAAAGCTCAATGAGGAGGTATGGCGCGGAACCGTCGAAGAAGCGGTCGAGCTCTTTGAAAATCGCGAGAGCCGCGGTGAATACGTCATCGTAATTGAAGGAGCGGGCGAGGAAAAGGGCTTTTGGGAGGACATGAGTATAGAAGAGCACGTCGAGTTCTACCTTAATTCGGGTATGGAAAGAATGGCATCGGTCAAGGCGGTCGCCCGCGATCGCGGACTTTCGAAAAACGCAGTCTACAGCTATATGCTCGAAAAAAAGGCAGAAAACTGACACGAATGGAAAAATAAGATGAGAATTTTAGAAATAAATTCAAACGATGCGGGCCAGCGCCTTGACAAATTTCTTTCAAAAGCGATCCCCCTTCTTCCGAAGGCGCTGATGTATAAATTTATCCGCATAAAAAAGATAAAGGTCAACCGCAAGCGTGCCGAGATATCGCAGATGCTTTGTGTCGGCGATACGGTTCAGCTTTTTATTGCGGAGGAATTCTTCTCGGAAAATAAGGACGATGCCTGCAAGGTAATAGTGCCGAAGATCGATATAGTATACGAGAACGAAAACTTCCTTTTGCTTGATAAAAAGCCCGGTGTGCTCGCGCACAGCGGCGAGGACGGAGAGGTTGCCGACACTCTTATCGAGCACGTCAAGGCTTACCTTTACCGCAAGGGCGAGTACGATCCCGATGCCGAAAACAGCTTTTCTCCCGCACTTTGCAACCGTATCGACCGCAATACAGGCGGAATCGTTATCGCGGCAAAGAACGCGCCCACTCTCAGAAGAATAAACGAGAAGATCAAAAATGGCGAGATCAGAAAATTCTACCTCTGCGCCGTCCACGGTAAGATGGAGAAAAAGAGCGACCGACTTGTCGGATATCTGACCAAGGACAGCGAGGAAAAGCAGGTAACCGTTTACAAAAATAAGCCGAACGGTATGCGCGACGTCAAGACCATCATCACAAAATATAAAGTGCTTGCCGAAAAGGGTGATCTTTCCCTTCTCGAGGTAGAGCTTGAAACTGGACGCACTCACCAGATCCGCGCTCACATGGCGTCGATCGGTCATCCGCTGCTCGGCGACGGCAAATACGGCGTAAATCGCGACGACAAGCGCCGCGGATATAAATATCAGTCTCTCTACTCGTATAAACTTATCCTTGACGGCAAAACTTATGAAATAGAGCCCAATGCCGACAAAATGTGGTTTTTAAAAGAGTTTTAAGCAAAACGGAGAAATAGTTTGAGTTATTTGATTTGTCTGATATCGGGCATACTTACCGCTCTGCCTTTCATATTCGATTCGCTGTGGTGGCTTGCTTGGATATCGATAGTGCCATTTTTCTATGTTTTAATAAAGGACACTCCGAAGTACCGACACGGACTCGTATTTTCGCTCGGATACTACGGCGTGCTCTATCATTGGTTTATAGCCCTTTATCCGATGGATTTCGCGGGACTCAGCCCGTCTGAGGGTGCGCTCGTCTGCGCTGCGGGCTGGATCGGTTTTGCTCTTATACAAAGCTTGGGAACGGCTCTTATCTCTCCGCTTTTCCGTCTTGCCAAGGGCAAAAAGAGATGGCTGTATCCCGTTATGCTGGCGGCATTATGGACCATTCTCGAGTGGGCGCAAAGCCTTACATTTGCGGGAATTCCCTTTTTCCGTCTCGCCCTTTCGCAGGTCGCCTGCCGACAGATGATCCAGGGCTCAGCCCTTTTCGGATCACTCTTTATTGGGTTTATGATCGCCTTTTCGAATGCCTGCTTCGCGCTCGGATTTTTGCGTGAAAGCGAGCACATTGAAGCTCGCAAGGAAAAGGAGAGGAAAAAATTCAAGTTCAAGCCCAACGTTGCCGCCGCAATAGGCGCATCGGTCATGGCGCTCAACTTCCTTTTCGGACTGTTTTTCATGCTCTATTACGTCGATGACGGCGAGGATATCCCCGTTGCGGTAATTCAGGGCAATATCTCGTCGGTTGAAAAGTGGAAATCGTATTCTGTACGCGATTGCTGTGATATATATTGCGATCTGACAAGGAAAGCCGTTGAAGAAAACGGGGCTAAGATCGTCGTCTGGCCAGAAACGGTAATAAACGTGCAGATCGACTCCGCCGAGGTGATCAAAAATCAGATATCTGAGCTTTCGGTCGAATGCGATGCTTATATCGTTGTCGGTACGTTTTCAAATAAAACCGACGGAGAGGGAAGAGAGAAAACCTACAATTCCCAGTATCTGTTCCTGCCCGACGGACGTGTGTCCGAAACGGTGTATTCCAAGCGCAAGCTCGTTCCTTTTGGCGAATATATGCCGATGGGCGGACTTTTAACGTCTGTTCTGCCGACAATTTCAGATGTAAATATTATGCAAAACGATCTTGAAGCAGGCTCTGACAGCGAGATATTCGACACAGTTTACGGCAAGATCGGCGGACTTATCTGCTTTGATTCGATATACGACAGCATCGTGCGCGATTCGGTGCGCGACGGCGCACAGCTTATAGCGCTTTCCACCAACGATTCGTGGTATCGCGATTCGGCGGCGGTGTATCAGCATAACAAGCACGCTGTCCTTCGCGCCGTTGAGAACGGTCGGTATCTGCTTCGCGCGGCAAACACGGGTGTTTCAAGCATTATCTCTCCCACAGGTGAGGTGATCAAGAGCGTTGATGCGCTCAAAGAAGGATATATCTGCGAGGATATAGTCTTTACAAACAGCGCAACTCCCTATGCGAGAGTGGGCAACGTGATCGTGTTCTTTTCGGCAATCTTGATGGGTGTATTTATTGCATTCAAATATACCTTCGTACAACACGACAAAAAAGAAGATGCCAAACCGGTAAATAATAAGAAAAAAGTAAAATAAAAAAACAATGCGTGTCATGTGACACGCATTGTTTTTTTACTCGAATTTGTTGTCGGGCAGCTTGCTTATGGTACAGCTCGTGTTTGAGGGGCATAGGTGGGAGGAAAGGCACTCGTAATGCGCCGGATTTTGAGCCGTATTTCGTACGATTATTACGTTGTCGTCTATGCGCGAGCAGTATTTTTGCGAGATATCGCGGTATACGCGCTTTGCATATGGTGCAAACGTCTCTTTTTCAAACATTTTTCTGTCACCGTCTTCGCTTAGGGGTAAAATACAGGCGAAGACTCCTTTCGTTTTTTCATTTTTCGTCACTTTTTCGGTCGCAATACTATTGTTGCACAAAGCGAGAAAAATATACTTTTGTCAGTTTTTGTCTTTGTGTTTAAAAACGCCGAAGCGGGAGAAAATAACAGTGAAGGGATCGTGAAAATGCCTTTAAATGCTTTACATTGAAAACGGAGAAATGAAAATGAACATAACCCGAGGAGATATTTACTATGCCGATCTCAGCCCCGTTGTCGGATCGGAGCAGGGAGGAGTGCGCCCCGTACTCATCGTTCAAAACGATGTAGGCAACCGATACAGTCCGACCGTCATTGCGGCGGCGATAACGAGCAGGATCGACAAGGTCAAACTGCCCACTCATATAGAGGTAAGCCGCGCAAGCTGCTCGATCGACGGCGACGGCGCGGGACTTCAGCGCGATTCGGTGATTTTGCTCGAGCAGATACGCACGATAGACAAACGGCGTCTTAAAGAAAAGATGGGACATCTCGACGACGCCCTTATGCGGCAGGTCGACGAGGCGATATCGGTAAGCTTCGGTCTTGTGCCGACAGAAACAGTACCCGACAACGGAGCTATCGGATGATTGTTAAAAATATGTGAATTTCATTTTTTGACGGCTATATTCAAAAAATATGCTTGATTTAAGTGAAAAAATATAGTACAATGCTGTGTAAATGAAAGCTCGTTATGAGCAAATTATAGGAGTGTATTTATTATGGCATTGGTAACAACTACCGAAATGTTCAAAAAAGCATACGAAGGCAGGTATGCAATAGGCGCATTCAATATCAACAACATGGAGATTATCCAGGCTATCACCGAAGCCGCTATCGAAAATAAATCTCCCGTTATTTTGCAGGTATCCGCAGGTGCAAGAAAGTATGCAAAGCCCGACTACCTTATCGGTCTTGCAGAGGCTGCAGTTAAGGACACCAACGGTCTTGACTTTGCTCTCCACCTCGACCACGGCGCAGATTTCGAGATCTGCAAGGCTTGTATCGACAACGGTTTCACTTCCGTTATGATCGACGGCTCTCACTTCGATTACGAAGAGAATATCGCCGTTACAAAAAAGGTAGTTGAGTATGCACACGCTCACGGCGTTGTTGTTGAAGGTGAGCTCGGCGTTCTTGCAGGCGTTGAAGATGACGTGGTTGCAGAGCATTCTTCCTACACCCGTCCCGAAGAGGTTGAGGATTTCGTATCCCGCACCGGCGTTGACTCTCTCGCAATCTCCATCGGTACCTCTCACGGCGCATACAAGTTTACTCCCGCACAGTGCACCAGAAATGAAAAGGGCATTCTTATTCCCCCTCCGCTCCGTTTCGACATTCTCGCAGAGATCGAAAAGAGAATCCCCGGCTTCCCGATCGTTCTCCACGGCGCATCCTCCGTTTCTCAGGAATGTGTTGAAGAGATCAACGCTCGCGGCGGCGCACTTCCGGATGCAGTAGGTATTCCCGAAGAGCAGCTTCGCCGTGCCGCTACCAGCGCAGTTTGCAAGATCAACATCGACTCCGATATCCGCCTTGCATTCACCGCAGGTATCCGCCGCGTTCTTACCGAAAAGCCCTCCGCTTTCGACCCCAGAGAATATCTCAAGGTTGCTCGCGAAGAGGTTAAGAAGATGGTTACCCACAAGATCGTCAACGTTCTCGGATCCCAGAATACCCTCTAATTTAAATATAACATGGTTTGGACCGAAAAAATGCGCGTGAGCGCGCATGATATCGATTTAAACGGCAACGTCCGTCCTTCTCTTATAGTCCGCTATATGCAGGAGGCGGCAAATCAGCAGCTTCACAATCTCGGACCGTCCAACGAAGATCTGCGAAAAAGCGGCAAGGCATTTATACTGTGCCGAGTCGGGGTAAATAATCCCATTCCGCTACACGCGTATGACGAGATCACCGTTGAAACGTGGGCATGCCCGAGCAAGCTGACCTCCTTTACCCGCTGTGCGAGAATAAAGAGAGGAGATGAGCTTGTCGCCGAGATGATGACCGTTTGGGCGCTTGTCGATCTTAGTGACCGACGTCTTTGCCGAGTTGAGGAGCTTAAGCTGAATTTCGATACCGAAGAGCCGCTCGAGCTTCCTTTTCCCATAAGGTTCCGACTTCCCAAGGAGCCGGCACTTACAAAGGTCAGCCAAAGACACATCGGATACGGCGATTGTGACTTAAACCGTCACATGAACAACACCAACTATCCCGATATGCTTGCTTCTTCTATCGACGGTATCGAAAACAAGCGCGTTGAGTCATTTGTGATAAGCTACATACACGAAGCTCCCTATGATAAGGACGTGTTCATACTCATGGGAAGCGACGGAAACGATTACTTTTTCTCCACTCAAAACGAGGACGGCAGTGTCGGAGTTGAGGCGAGATTTACAGTATCGGATATTAAGTAAATAAAAAAGACAGAGAAAATTTTCTCTGTCTTTTTTTCGCGTTGTGAGAGGATTATAACAACGCGCTGTTTATGCTTCGATATCTTCCACTGTTTCAACGGCACCGTCGTTGCGGTAGTATTCAATGGTGGATGAGATTCCGCCGTATCCGTTTTGATCAAGATACGTGCAGTATAGGTATCCGTTATTAACATCGCCGACACAGCTTGGCTGAACGGTGATGACGTTGAGCCCTTCATTGGTTGTGGCATAATAGTCAAGCAGGGAGAAGCTGAAGGTGTCGTCAACCCTGACGTAGTTGCAAAGCATACCGAGTCTTTCGTTGGGGATAAATATCGTGTTTCCGTTGACTAATATCTCGTAGTTGCAGGAGGTGTGATTGCCTTCGTCAAGTGCCCACGCGTTGTTTTTAATGGTCAGAATATCGTTTTCAATGGTGAGAGTGGGTGCGACGTGGGCGGTAAGACAGCAGGGTATCATTTGTGCCATATCGTCGGGGATTGCCTCTTCTGTTTCGGCAGTTTCAGTCGCGATTTCATCAACAGCCGGCTCTGTTTCGGCTTCTTCGATCGTTTCTTCAACAATTATTTCCGTTTCGGCAAGGGCGGTTTCCTCCTCATCTACGATGGGAGTGGGCACAATGGCATAGCAGATATCACAAGTTCTGTCGCCGTTTTGATCGGTGTGATCGACGTATCCGTGTGCGCAGATGCTGTGCGGACAGCTGTCACACATGCCGTCGGCATCGATGTCCTTGTGAAATACCTTTTTGCTGTGGAAATCGCACATGTAGCGATCGCATAAGTCACAGATGTTGTCGCCGTCGGCATCTATACCGCCATTTGCTTCCAACATAGGAATGTCGCAGCTGCGCTCGCCGCAGCAATCGCAAATTCCGTCACCGTCGGCATCGTCGTGGGAATACTCTTCATCCCATCCCATGGCACCTCCGGCGTAATATCCGCATACATCGCAGATCTCATCATATATGCGGTCTTCGTAGTTGGTAGTGTGGGGAGCAAGATAGAGCGCGCAGAGATATTCTCCGCAGTTGTCACACATTCCGTTTGAATCGCTGTCAGGATGAGTGTCGCGCGTTTCTTCGGGCTCGGCTTCAACGGTGGCTTCTTCAATGGGTGGCTCGGTCGTAAGAACGTCGGTTTCAGGCTCAACGGTGCTTTCTACGGCGATGTCGCTGTTATCGATATCGGACGGTGTCTTGGTATTGCTTACAATAACGGCACCTGCAGTGACCGTTACCGACAGAGCGAGCACAGCGGCGAAAATTTTTGCGCCGAAGGGTATAGCGGCAAGCTTGGCTGTAATTCCGACTGCGGCCGCAGTTGCCGCACTGCCCGATGCTCCTGCAATCGCGGCTGTCGTAGCCGCGGCAGAAGCCGCAGCAGATACTGCACCGCCGATAGCAGCGCTTTGAGATGCGGCCATCGCTTCGGGTGCACTGAAGAAGATGCGGATAAGGGGCAAAAAGGGAATGGCGTAGAGCTTGGTGCCGGTCTTTTTCTCGTATTGCTCAACACCGCTTCGAATCGCCTTTCTCGCGTAGTTAAGACGGCTCTTTACAGTGCCCTCGGATACGCCCTGCATTTCGGCGATTTTAGAGATGGGAAGCTCGTCGTAATAGAAAAGCAGGACGGCGGAACGCTGCTCCTCGCTCAAGGTATCGACTATTGAGAGAATGGTCGAACGGAACTCCTCGTTTTCGCACACCTCTTCGGGTACGGGAGTGTCCTCGTCCTCGAGATTGTCGAATACGCTGTTGCCATCTTCGTCCTCGTCGACAAGCACGTCCTTTTTCTTTTTAAAATGGCGGGTGCACTGATGATAGGTTATCTGACGTATCCACGATGCAAAGGCCTCGGGAGCTTCAAGCTTGTCAATCGTGCGGATGACCTCCATGAAGGTCTCCTGCGTGATATCACATGCGAGTTCGTCATCGCGGAGCGTTTTCTTTGCAAAATAGAAAACGCTCTCGTAAAATTCGGTATATAATTTCTCTATTGCTGTGCTGTCGCCTTTTTGTGCGCGCAAGACGACTTCCTTTAATTCGCGGCTGTCCACGGCTTTTCTCCTTTATTATCTTCGGTTTAATGCGGAAAGTATTATTTTGAGAATCAAGCTTGCCCAATTTTCAGGCATGGGATGCGCTTTTTGGTCTTTATGGAAGATGATGTGCAAAAAATGCTTTCTGGGCGCTATGGGGCAAAGTGCGGTTTCATTGTTTGTCGTTGTCATTTGTTAAAACCTCTGTTTATATAACACAGACGTATATATTATATCATACCGATCGGATCGTGTCAAATGGTGTATTATTTATTCCTTCATTTCCTTGATGAGAAGGATGATGGTGAATACTGCGGGCGCGAAAACAGCGATCATGGTAAGGATGCCGAAACTAACAATGCCGGCTACGAAGGCTGCGGTGGTGCTTACGAGGAATACGGGCATACAGAAGAAGAACTTGAATATCTTCCAGGAGATGCTGAATACCGATTTGATAATGGCGAACGGTTTTGCGATGATAGCTGCGATCCAGCCGATGAAAGCGATGGGCACGAGTATGTAGTCGGCAACGAAATTGGAAGGATTGCAGGTGTATGCGATGAGCATTGCGATGGAGGTCAGGATGGGAAGGAAGTGGCAGATAAAGCGGATGGTTGCCCAGATCGTTACAAGGGAATTATCTTCCGTTTCTTTCTCTTTATCTAAAATCTCAACTCTTGCGTTGGCCTGATTTGCGGCTGCTTTTTTTGCGGCGTATTCGGCGTTCATCTGTCTTGCTCTTTCGCCTCTTGCGGCGGTGTTTGTGTTTGCGGTGCGGGTAGTGTTGTTCATGGTTTCGTAGTTTGTCATTTTTTTAATCCTCTCTTTTTTGGCATTTTTGTTTTTTGTTTTTGCCTTACACTCATAAAGGGGAATGAAAAATCGAATCGGTTTTATATTTTTCAAAAAAATAAAAAAATTTTTGAAAAATATAAAAAAGTATTAAATGACAGCAAAAAAAGCTCCGGGGCAAAATACCGCGGAGCGATTTGTATTTAATATAATAATGATCAATAACCGTCGATATGCGATTTCTGTATGGCACCGAATGCGCGGTGCTTGAATCCCTTGTACTTTTTGTCAAGCGACATTACAAGCTCGTT
>JAZSMZ010000036.1:0-9068 GCA_045536155.1 Eubacteriales bacterium | reverse complement strand
GATCTAAGCCAACAAGACGGCGGGAGTAAACCCCCGCCCTACAAAGGGGTATGGGCTTTGCCCGAAGCGTTTGTAATACAAAGGCGAAACTGGCGATAAAACAGAACGATAAATAAGAATTTGATGAACGGAGAAAAGAATAATGAATAACAGCGTATCAAATTGGATTGATAAAATTTTGGATCAAGAAATTCCCAATACTGTTGTAGCTTTTTGCTTTAATCTTTATGAGGAATCCGATGGAAGCTGGGCAATGGAATTGGTCGGAACAGAACGCTTTGACCTTGAAGACGAGGACTGGGCATGTAATGAATTGACCGATTTTGGATCACGAGAGTGTTTGTATAATTGGGAAATGGAGTGTGAATGGGACGAAGCTTTAGAATATATGGTTAAAGAACTAAGCCAATATTTAGAAAATGGCAAATATGCAGAATTGCTGAAATCAAAAGATGGTGTTGGTGTTGGATTTGTAGATGGGAATATCGAAATTTTACACACTAAATAAATAACGAACCCCCGATGGATTTTTTAAAATCTATCGGGGATTATTATTTGTTTTCTGCGAGTCAAATTCACATCTGAAGGCAACCTTCCTTATGAGAACCTGCGCTTGGCTGTCATTTTTCATTCGATCTCATTTTTCTTATCGCATCAATGGCCGAGGATAGTCCGCCAAGCTCGTCGATCAGCCCGATCTTTACCGCCTCGTTGCCGTCAAGCAGGGTACCGATGTCGTTTGCCATCTCGTCGGGACGCATGATAAGGCGGCGGAAATCGTTCTCTTTAATGCCCGAATGCTCGGTTACAAAGGAAACGATCCGATCCTGCATTTTGCTCAGCATATAATACGTCTGGGGCGCGCCGATAAGGGTACCGTTGATGCGGACGGGATGGAGAGTCATTGTGGCGGAGGGGACGATAAACGATCGCTTTGCCGCAACGGCAAGGGGCACTCCTATCGAATGTCCGCCGCCCAGCACCAGTGACGCCGTCGGCTTTGACATCGATGCGATCATCTCGGCGATGCACAGCCCCGCCTCGACTTCGCCGCCGACGGTGTTGAGGATAAAAAGCAGTCCGTCGATCTTGTCGCTCATCTCGATGGCTGCCAAAAGGGGTAGTATGTGTTCGTATTTGGTACTCTTTTGTCCGCTAGGCAAAAGATAATGACCCTCTATTTGTCCGATAATGCTCATGCAATGAATACGGAGTCCGTCATCACCTGCGGTGATTGATCCGACGTGCTCCAGAGCTGACATCTCGCCGTCGAATATGTTATCTTCGTCGGTATGCTCATTTACTCGCTTTTCATGCCTCATTTTATCCTCACCTCGCTCCCGATCTCCTTTTTTGCGCAAAGTATCGCCATTTATCATCTTCAAACGCTTAATATTTTCATAAACATATTTACTTTTTAACATATTTATAGTATAATTACTTTTAATGAATTTATTCACAGGAGGAATTTTTAAAATGGCAGATAAAATTTTAGTTGAAACTTCGGCCCGTCACGTACATCTTTGCGAAGAGCACATCGCGATCCTCTTCGGCGAGGGCGCAACCCTTCACACTAAGAAGGAGCTCAGCCAGCCCGGTCTGTACGCTTGCGAAGAAAGAGTTACCATCGTAGGTCCCAAGAAGTCCATTCCCAACGTATCTATTCTCGGTCCCGCACGTAAGGCATCTCAGGTTGAGGTTTCCCTCACCGATGCTCGTACCCTCGGAATCGATGCTCCCGTTCGTGAAAGCGGCGACACCGCAGGCTCTCCCGGATGCAAGCTCGTCGGTCCTTGCGGCGAGGTTGACCTTGCTGAAGGCGTTATCGCTGCAAAGCGTCACATCCACGTTACTCCCGAAGAAGCAGCCGATCTCGGCGTTAGCGACAAGGAAGTTGTTTCGGTTGAGATCATCTCCGAGCAGCGCCCCGCAATTTTGGGTGGTGTAGTTGTTCGCGTAAGCCCCAGCTTCTGCGGCGCTATGCACATCGACACCGACGAAGCTAATGCAGCTTGCGCATTCGGCAAGTGCTACGGCAGAATCGTAAAATAATAATCGACAACAAAAAAGATCGTGTATTTTCGGGTACACGATCTTTTTTTGTAAGACGAAAACAGCCGCACCCGAAGGCGCGGCTAAAATACCCGTTACCACGTATTTAATCATTCCATCAACTCATCGAATGTGAATGATATATGCTTGTTTACTTCCCATGGATAGTTTAAAACATCCAACACTTTACCACTCTTGCTCAAATAGGTAACTTCAACATTGATTTCTTCACAAGTTTTACCTTCAAATATTTGCATCACAGCACATGCCATTGTTATATACGCATAATAGAAAGAAAACTGCATTTTATCGAAAATTTCAGCCGCTGATACAACCACTTTTGTAAAGTCATCAGAAATTTCAAATTCGCAAGAATCAGCATTTTTCATTAATCCATACACATCCAGCGAATAGTCTACCTTTACGCCGATATCCCGGTATTCTCCAAGCACACACTGTAGTATTTGTAGGAGAGTTATTTTACTCTTCCATTCAGGTATATCTTTGCTATATAAAGTTAAAACAACACATCCGCATTCAGCTACCTTACCTTTAATGAAAAGATCTCTTTTAGTTCTGCAAAATTCCTCTCCCGATTCTTCTCCTAAGAATGTATTAAAGAAAATCGGGGGTATGTGAAGTGTTGTTGTAGGGTTTGGTGTCCATTCGGTTTCTTGGTTTTTACACTCTTTAAATAACGCTATTAAAAGCAAAACAATTAATATTATGATTATTATTTTGTATCTGGTCTTCATTTTCGCTCCGAAATAATGTTTGGTCACTGCCAAAACCAATTCTATGTTATCAGTATATCATATTTTGCAAAAAATGTAAATACCATCGCAAAAAAATCCAACCATGGATCTTTTTTCGTAAGTATTCACACATCGTCCCCCGCCAGCACTCCGATGGCGATCGCCGCGCCCAGCTTTTGACGGTATTCGTGCGTTTTGAGCCTTTTAAGCTCCTCTTTGTTCGACAAAAATCCGCACTCGACGAGCACCGACGGGATAGTCGAATGATAGAGCAGGTATATCGCCGAAGTGGCCTCTTTTGTCTCGCGGTCGTTTGTCGGATCGAGAATCTCCCGCGCGCGCGTTTGAATTGCCGACGCGATATTGCCGCTCGACTTGTCATTCGGCGAGTACCACACCTGAAGTCCCGAGTATTTCGTGTCGGGAAACTTGTTCATATGTATGCTGACAAACACTCCCTCGGGATTGTCATTACAGATTTTCAGCCTGCATCTCAGATCGCGCATCTTGTTCGTCCCCTCGCCGCCGTCGCTGAGCATGGTATCGCTGTCGCGGGTGAGAACGGTGTTATGCCCTAAAACTGTCATAATATCGCGCACGATAACGGCAGTTTTCAAATTAAGATCACTTTCTCGCGTGCCGTCGTAGCCGAGAGCTCCGCCGTCCACGCCCCCGTGACCCGCATCGATTATGTATATCCTGCCAATCTCCCCCGATGCGGCGGAGTTTATTTTTTCGGCGCACGAATAAAATATCGCGGTAAAGCATAAGGAGATAAGCGCAAAAACGAGCACAAAAGTGACAAATCGCACACAAAAGAGAGCATATTTTCCTGATTGCGTTTTATGCATAAAAAACCACCTTTCATATCCTTTTAAATGAATATGAAGGGTGGTTTTTGATTATTACCTTACTTAATTCTTTTCTTCTTCGTTTTCGTGATGTATTCCGGTATCGTTTAAAAGATTGTCGTACGCGGTTTTGATGCCGAAAAAGTGGCGGATGGTCTTGCCGTTTACACCGAGGAAATAACCGTAGGCGCAGGCAATTATCGAGGGGAGTATTATGGGAAACAGCAAGAGCGGATTATCGGGCGAGATGAGGGCGATAGAGCTTGCATACATACCGTGAATAAAGCGACCGATCGCATTGCAGATCCTGTAAATGTTGTATGCCCACTCGCTTGATAGATAGTAGGAAAAGCTGTTGAATGCCCAGCAGATCGTTGCAACAAGAGCGAGCAGGATATTAAGCGAGTTCGCGGCAAGCGAGATTATCGCAAATTTATAAGGCTGATAAGGTATTCTCTTTGCATCGACGCGAACCTTGTCGGCAATTCCCGCCTCCCAGGACATGGTGTAGAGAAGGACTAAGTAAAAACCGATGGCAAAGATGCCCGTGAATACGTGAAGGGGTTTATTTTGATACGTTGCAACCGATAAAACGAGCCCGAAGACGGTGAGAGCTATCTGGTTGACGATCATTTTGAAAATGAACGATGAATTCTTCTTTATAATTTCAAGCATAAAAACCTCAATAAAAAGCTGTCTTACAATTATATTTTACCTTTCAAATATTACGAATACAAGGTGAAAAGTCAAAGTTTACATTTTATCCATTAAAAAGCGCAAAAAAACATGATAAAATCAAATTATACAAAACAACAATTGCACTGAAAGGGGAAAGAAGTGTGAACGAAGAGATCCGTCCCCGCCTTTTGGCAAATTTTTCGCGCCACATGCGAATAGTAAAAAATCGATCGGCGCTTACCATAAAAGAGTATCAGCACGATCTGACGCTGTTCTTTCGGTTCATCATCGCGTGCGATGAAAAGATAGATGTCAACAGCGAGGGTTTTGACAAGATCGATCCGGGAAGCATTGAACAGAGCCGCATTATAAGCATCAGTCAGAACGACGTAATGGAGTTTTTATACTATGCCTCGGAGAATCGTCAAAACAACAGCCGCGCGCGTGCGCGCAAGCTGTCGGCGATACGCTCGTTTTACCGATATCTGCAAAATCAAGAGCACCTCGTTGAGGATAATCCCGCAAAAACGGTAGACTCGCCCACCATTCGTCCCGCGCTCCCCAAGTTTTTGAGCGAAGAGGAGTGCATCGATCTTTTAGATGCGGTATCGTCGGACAACGAGAGCAAGACGAGAGAGCGCGACTATGCCATCATCACCCTCTTTCTAAACTGCGGAATGCGACTTTCCGAGCTTGTCGGCATCAGCCTTTCGGATATGGACGAGCAGCTCCGCTCGCTGAGAGTCGTCGGTAAGGGCTCAAAGGAAAGGGTAGTGTATCTTAACGATGCCTGCCGCGCCGCGCTGATACCCTATCTCGAGGTGAGAGCACGCGACGATCAGCTAAAGGACAGGAACGCCCTCTTTATATCGAGCCAGCACAAAAGGATAAGCAACAAGACCGTCCAATGGGTGATATATAAATATCTCGACATGGCGGGGCTGGGAAACCGCAAGCTTTCTACTCATAAGCTGCGCCATACCGCCGCCACCCTCATGTATCGCACAGGTCAGGTAGATGTCCGCGTGCTAAAGGATATACTCGGTCACGAGCAGCTCAACACCACGCAGATATATACCCACGTCAGCGATGAGAGCATGGAAAAGGCGGTGTCTGCAAATCCGCTTTCGCGAGTGAAGCCAAAAAAGAAAAAGGTTGAACAAACGGATGACGAATAAAAATACCACCGTAAGGCTCCTTCTCATAAGGAAGTTTACCGTAGGGCGGGGGCTTGCTCCCGCCGTGACGAAAGGTTTATGCCAATGAGGCGGCGGGAGTAAACCCCCGCCCTACAAAAATAAGGGGTATGGGCTTTGCCCGATGCCTTTGTAATACAAAGGCGAAACTGGCGATAAAATATGAAAAGGGGAAAATATATGAATTTTCTGTATGATTTGTATATTAGTAGAACCGAGGAAGAATGTGGCAAAAAATATCGGGCAGAGTCTCTTATAGGTACTTTTCAAACTAAAGATGACGCTACCACGGCAATGAAAGAAGCAATGAGCGAAGGCAAACCGTTTTCAAAGCCCGATTGTGAACCCAGAATACAAAAAGTAGAATTGGTTGGAGAAATCTTAAACATTAATTCTGTATATCGCTTTTCCGGATATAACAAAGATGGGGATATAATTTGTAGTTCTTATTATGCAGAAAAGGCTACCGCAATTCAAGATTTCATAAAGGCAAAGAAAAATATTAGTGGACATAATTGGTCTTTGAACACCTATAAATTAGGATAATTACCGTTTTTTAGACAGAAATCCCCCGACAGACTTTTTTAATCTGCCGGGGGTTATTATTTGTTTTCTGCGGATCAAATTTGTTTATCCGTAGGGGCGACCATTGGTCGCCCGCGGGCGTTCGATGAACGCCCCTACAAAACAATATCAAACTTCCTTATGAGAAGGAGCCTTAGGGTGGATTTTTTTATTTATGTACGTTTTTTCGTTAAACAGAATTTCACAAAGCGGTAAATGCCGTATCCGATCAGATATCCGACGGTGTTCAAAATCAGATCGTCGATGTCACTTGTGCGGTCGTAGAAGGGAAGCTGTGCTATCTCGATCGCGAGCGAAAAGCCGAATCCCGCAGATATCGCTTTTGCGGAGGTGTCGAGCTTTTTAAATACGGCCGGCCAGACAATACCGAGAGGGATGAACATTGCTGCGTTGCCAATCAGATTTATAAGCGCCTCACGCATGGTGGGATAATCGAAGAGATAGATGATTGGCACGATATTAAGCTTCAAAGGCAGTATTTTTTCAATGTCGAAAATCAAAGGTGAAATTTTCCCGTTTACCTTGCCGAAGGGACAGAAGGTAAAGCGAACAACCACTATTATGCAGATGTAAACAAGCAAAAGCTGTGCTTCCCGTATCAAAGAGAAGCTCCTGCTTCTCAGCGCACATATTATGCGGACACCTAACCATATCGCGCTGATGATAAGCACCATTTGACCGTATGTAAGCGAAAACATGGCTTCTCCCTTATTTTATCCTGATGTGAATATCTCCCGTTGTGACATTGATCTCGCATTTGCCGCCCGAAGCGGTATTTGGAAGATCGATATCACCGACAGAGCTTTTTGCAGTAAAAATCTTGTCGGAAAGCAGACTTCCTTCGACGTCGCCGGTGGTGGTTTTGATGAATATCTCGCCGCCGTCGCATGAGTTAAGCTTGATGTCGCCCGTGCCGCGGGTGATCGACATTTCGGTGTCGGCGATGACGTTATTTAAAACAATATCGCCGGTTGTACCCTTCGAGGTTATGCTTTCGCAGGCGATGTCGGTAAGTTGAGTGTCCCCGGTGGTGAGAGATAGGGCGATGTTTTTTGCATGGACCTTTTCGATGCGTACATCGCCTGTTGTGGTTGTAATTCTGATGTCGCCTGCACTTGATGCACAGCACTTTATGTCGCCAGTCGTTGCCGAAAGTTCAATATTACCGAAGGTGAAACCCGAAGGGACATCAACATCACCGGTGACAAGGTTTGCCGAGAGGGAAGAGTATTCGTTTTTGGGAAGATAAACGGTGATTTGGGGCGTTGTAAAAAAGATTCCGATATGATCCTGCCACTGACGGTTATCATCAATTTTTATCGACAGGATCCCGTTTTCCGCCTTGACTGTGTGCGTTGCTTTTTCGTCTTCGAGGCATATCACCTTGCACTTGTCACCCTCCGCAGGGAAAAAGACGATGTCGGCGGTGTCGGTATTTATTGATATGTTTTCAAAATCGACCGATATATCGTAGGTGTTGGTTACAAAATTTTGTGTGCTGAGCGAGGAAAAATCCCAGCCGCTCGAGCCGAGTGCCGAAACAAATATAATGATGCCTGCAACTATCAATACAGCCGCCGCGATGATCCAAAATTTTGTCATTTGTTTTTACCTCCATCTTGAAAAAGGTGCTCTTGTCAAAAAAGCCGCCCCTTTGGTTGACGATTTGCATATATAGAAAAACAAAATCGAAACTCCCGCCAAGACGGCCGCAACGCCAAGCATAACCATGGCGCGGACAAATTCTGACGGAGTCGTTAACAAAATGAAAATGCCGCCAAAAAGACCGGCGATCGCGCCGAAGACGGCTGACAAAAATATAGCCCAGAGAACGACGATCATCGCCCATAGCGTTATATAGAGTGACAAAACCACTGCGAAGGCGGCAACAATGAGGGGAAGCCAGAGGGGAAACCCGAGGATTATTAGTACAATTGCGAGATTTGAGATGCGCTTTTTTGGTGCTTGTTCTTCTTTTTGTTCTTTTACAAGGGAAAATTCGGACAGGATTTGTTTTGCGATCTCGTCAACGTTGCCGACGGCGGCAACCGCCTCTTCTTCGGCGAGCCCTTCTTCCATTCGGTCCTCTATCATTTCGCTGTAAAAGCTCAGACGTTCTTCAATATCACGCTCGGGTAAAATTTTCAGCCGATCGCGCAATGCAAGGATGAATTGCAGTTTAGTCATCGTCTTTTTCCTCCGCCGTTACAAATTTGTATATTGTCATTATCTCTTTCCATTCTTTTTTGAAATCTTCGATTCGTGCCATTCCCGCATCGGTAATGCGATAGTATTTGCGCAGCCGTCCGCCATGCTCGGCCGTTCGCACGGTCAGCAGATTTGCACCCTCCAACCGTTTCAGAACGGTGTATAAAGTGGATTCCGAAAGGCAGATGCAGTCGCTGAGGTCTTTTATGATCTTGTATCCGTACGATTCCTCGTTTTTTATCGCGGCAAGCACGCAGATATCGAGCAGCCCGCGTTTTAACTGAATATCCATGATATACCTCCTATTACGCAATACATCATATCACGAAGTATTGTGTTTGTCAAGTAGGAGAGAAACAAAAAAAGTCAGCCGAACATGAAGTTCGTCTGACTTTTAGGGCTCATAGTACAAAAATGCAACTTCTAGAATTAATGAAGCATCGGCTTGCACCGATATGATGCATTTGCTTTGCAAACATGAAGCGAAGCGCACGTAATTATCTCCGTGTGCCGAAGGCACGCTTCATAGGGCGAAGTCCTGCTTCATTCTTCATGCACCTTCAGGCACGCTTCATTGAAAAAAGCACTTGCAGAAGCAAGTGCTTTTTTCTGGCACCCCCGGCGAGAATCGAACTCACGACTAATCCTTAGGAGATACCGATGTAAACGAAAACGGTGTCCCTTGTAATACCTAAAAATCTTTTGCTGTCAGGGGATTTTAAGGTTTAATGTTATCTTGTGTT
>JAZSMZ010000004.1:0-2210 GCA_045536155.1 Eubacteriales bacterium | reverse complement strand
TGGTTCCCTCGGGGATATAGAAGATGCCGTGAAAATGAAGTCTCCCCGTCTTAGGAGAGCGTTCCCACACTCCTGCATACTTCCACCCCTTACGGGAGCAAAAGCGGTTGAAGCAGACAGAGAGCCGCTTACGGAAAGAGTCTTCGGTGTGCAGGCTCCCGTCATAGGTAAAAGTGCAGAAGTAATTGAACTCATGCAGATTGACCTTGCGGCTAAACCGCATACGACGGCATATCAGGTTTCTTTGCTTGCGCTCCAGCTGCTTGTCCACGTACTCGATTGCCTCCTCCTCGGTCTTGAAATAGGGCTTCATGCCCTGGATCAGTTTACCTCTCCTTGACCTCCTAGGCTCGTTTAAGAGCTTTTGATACAATTCGTTGAACAACTCCCGCCGTGTGGCTCGTCGCTTCACAGCGGGCTTTTTTGGCTCTTCTTGCGGTTGCTCTTGAAGCAATACATCAACAATTCCCTGCTCTGTTTTTATCTCTTCTTGAGCTTCATCAACCACGGAAACTAATTCCTCCGGAAGTCTTGCCCCCGGATGCCTTGGAGCTGATCTTTTCGGGATCGCAATGTAGTGACTGCCGTCGTAATAAACCTTGGTATCTTGGTATGGCATTTGTTGTACCTCCTAAAGAATTACGCCGGCTGTCCGCTCTGGACGCTCTCTGCGAGCCTGTCAGCGTTTATATAGTCCGTTAATAAAATAGCTGTTTTGCATTTTCAATTCCTCCACTGTTGCTTTTTCGGTTTGGTAAGTTAGGTAATCGTGAAGCCCCATCTTGGACTTCTTGGCCATGTCGTTAAAGTAATCGCTGAAGCAATCCGTCGAAAATCGGTTTGCATATATCTTTTGATTCATCAGGTAATATTTCTTTTTCTCTACATTCCCGTCCTGTGTGCCTCGCTCCTTTTCTATCTTGGTAATGCTATATCCATAACGGTTATAGGTGGTAACATAATACCGATAGATTACCGCTGTAACCGATTTGAGGATATGCACCAATAGCGTATTGTCTCCCCGGCGGTGACGAAAATCATAGTACAACGCCATAAATCGCCCGAACATCCATTCCTGCACCATTTCCTCAATCGTAAAGAATGGCAGGGCGAGCCGCTGTTCGCCGGAGGACACGATATGAACGATATCGCAAAGGTCGCGTGCATCTGCGCCCCAACTCTCGGGTCTCTGCTCGTCGGTGAATACCTTGATAAACGGAAAATGATCCACGGTTGCTGAATGGCGGCACATTTTCAGCCACGCATTGAACAGGTCATTTTTCTGATTGGTCTCGTCCTGTCCCTTCTTGACCTCCTTCAGCTCCAGGTTATTGCCGCGCTCCTTGCCGACCTCGGTGATCGCTACCACGCCGAACTCAAAGCTACCTGCCTTCTCGTTATTCTCCACCACCTTCTTGCCAAGGCGGAGAACGTCAAAGTCGAGAATATGAGAATACCGGCTACCTTTGCCATAATCAAAGCGGAAGAAATCGAAGCTCCACATGGGAAAGTTACCTGCATCCAAAAAGCGGTTGTCGGTGCGGATGGAGTAGTTTGAGATAATCAAGCTGGACTGCATGACGTAGATAAAATAGGCTTGGGCGTATGTCTTTAAAACGTCGAAAAGGTCAGAACGGGTT
The DNA here is from genome assembly GCA_045536155.1 of Eubacteriales bacterium. Classification (GTDB taxonomy): domain Bacteria; phylum Bacillota; class Clostridia; order Oscillospirales; family CAG-272; genus JAZQNC01. The sequence goes on along the minus strand of JAZSMZ010000004.1, from coordinate 570 downwards.
AGACCATTTTCATAAATCATCCCGTATCGTTCCGTGTCGTAATTGTAAAGCTGTAGGCGGCTATCTCCATGCTTATTGAACCGCTCCTGTTTAAGCCTTACCCATGCCTTGACGGTCGCAAGGTTATACACCGTCCCAAATTCCATACACCGTCGCAATTCCATTTCAAAACATACCCACGGGAAATACGGAAACTTCATGTCATTCTTTTGGAGTATTTCCAATGCCTTTTGTCTGAACATGATCTCCTGGGACAACGCCATATCCGTGATTATAGTGGTCTTTTTCTTTCCCATAGAGCCGCAGGTCATAGACACGATGGGAAGCTCGTTGATGAACCCGCAGTTCCGTGCTTCCATGTGCCGGAGCTTGGCGAGGGCAACGGTTTTACGGAAGTTCAGGAACAGCGCACAGGGGATGATAAGTAAAATCCATGCAGGGACGTGGTGGTAGATCACTAGCAGATCCACCAGAAGCTTGCCGAACTGGATGTATAGGGTGTCGAGACGGTAGGACACGGCGAAGAAGAAATAGTATGCCAGAAACTCTACCACGATGGTGACAATGTTC
>JAZSMZ010000083.1:0-6205 GCA_045536155.1 Eubacteriales bacterium | reverse complement strand
ATGGCTACGATCCGACTTTGTTTCTATGGCCCATAATAAGTACATTAGAGGCGCTGGAGATCAGTACCGCAAGCTCGTTCGCAATAACTCTTGCACGAACCTTGGTTCTCTTCTGTACGCTCTTGGACCTTCCGCCGTAATACTCAAGTCCGTTGCCGGTTCTGACTACAGCCTGGTCACCGCCGCGCTGTAATGCCATATCAAGCGCGCTTCGTGCGGCCTTATCCTTTTCTGCATAATTTCCTGCTGTGCCCGACACGCCGATAGACAATGTTATCGGCAGAGCGCCATCACCGATACGTATATCGCGTACTTTGTCAAGAATAGCGAAGCGTTCCTCGACAAACTGCGGCAGATAGCGGGCTTCAAATACAAACATATATCTGTCGTGATCATATTCGGTCAAAATACCGTTAACAGAGTCCGCCCACTCTTTGAGGACGTTGTCCACTTCATTCGACGCGGTGCGGTACTTTTCATTTACATACTGCATCAGCTCATCGAAATTATCTACCATGATGTATGCTACGATACTAGCCTCATCATTCAGACGCTGATATGCATGGCGAAGCTCGGATTTATCATGCCAAATCGTGAAAATATACTCTTTGTCCTGCGAGGTAATGTGATAAGCGCGAATACCGTAGGGAACCTCATTAATTACAACATCGAGTCCGTCGGGCGAGTCTACCGAGCAAATATCATTCACAGTAGCCTGCGAGAGGTGGGAAATATTCTCTCCATACAGCGCCTTCTTATGTGAAAGCTTTGCAAGCTCGTGATTATACCAAACAATACTGCCGCTATCGTCGCAAATAGCAACCGGCTGACGCAGCTTTGACAGCACGTCCAGCGTAAGGTTGCCGATCGATCCGCTCTTTTGAATCGAAACTGTTTTAATACTCCTTAATACAACAGATGTCAAAAACGCGGCTATTGCGGCAATGGCGATATATGCAGGCAAAATAAGCCAAAGCATCTTTTTATCGCTCACCGACTCATCGTTCGCGAAAGAAATATAAAGGGAAAAGAATACCAGCGCAACAATAATCTGAACAGCCGTCTTAATGATCGTAGCCAAGTTGAACAGTTTCGTTCTGTTTCGCATGGGATATCCTCACTTTCTTAATGATTTTATATCGGTTATTGATTGGAATCATCGTTACTTGGTTTGTCATGTATCTTAACAAGCTTTATGCGATCGCCGATGATAATAAATATTGCGCCCAATAATGCAAGAGCAGGTAATAAAAACAAAATATTTGAAACAAGCAGAATTATGATTATGATTGAGCCTATTCCCAGACCTTTAACCTCTCTGCGCCATACAAAATAACTTTTTGCAAGGGAAAAACCAACGCAGACAAAAGGCAAAGTAAGTATTGTTGACAAGTTTTGCGCAATCATGTAGATCGGTTCGGAGACAAGCGATCCGAACAGCAGAGCAAACAAATACGACACTAAAAATATGATCGCCGATGCTTTAGAAGGCATTAACCGCACCATCTCAAAAGATAAATAATCTTTATCAAGCGAGAACAGCCTTATAAACACATTTACAATGCCCGAAATAATATGACCGATCACTGTAAAAGCAGAGATGATTACCGCGGGAGACAGAAGCATTGTATAGTCAAAAGCTGCAGAAGCCAGCTCGGCAGTAACAAGAGTTTCACCGGTTTCGGTATCGACATAAAATTCTGTTAAAGCCTCGATAGTGGAGCTGCGGTAAGAGCTATAAAGATCGGAAATAATACCCAAATTCAACTTACCGTAAACAGAACAGATACTTAAAACAGCGAGCACAAACAATGTTACCCCAAAAGTTGACGCGATAGCAATATCTATCCACGTTCTCTTGAGCTTATACCGATATGAGTAAATCACCGCGGTTGCTGTTATCGGTATCAACAATATGTTAAGCGCCGAAAGAATGGAATCATACAAAAAGAATGAGATAACCGCAGCAGGTGCTATCGCAAGCATTGGCAGAAAAGACAAATGTGCAATGCACAAAAAAGCAATGACTGCAATAGAAACAAACATCGCTGCAAGAACCAACAGTGGAATCGATGAGCACTGCGAAAGAATGCTCAGCACAGCAGCACCTGAAAACAGAACAACCGTAGTAGCACTTTTTAGTTTGGGGGATCGGATTTCAGTATTCATAATCAAATTTTTAACTATCGTTGCGGATGATTTACATAAATATAGCATTTTAATACTATTCATGTTATTATATCATAAACATAACCGTTTGTAAAGATGATTTAGTAAAATTAACCTTACTTGTAAGCCACTATTCCGGATTATTTTAACTCAAAACAAAAACTATTGATTTTCAAGATCAAAAATTATCAAATTTAAGCTTGTAATAAGGCATCACTGATTGACATTTAAAAAACATTATGATATAATTATTAGATGAATTTTAATTTATCTGAGGGGGTTAACAATGTTTTCAGACCGAAAAGAATATGACGATTTTTGGGACTTTAAAGCAATGCTTCCGCCCAAAAAGAAATCTGCTGTCTTTTCGCGTGATACCGAGGCTGTTGAAATTGATCTTGATGCCGACGTTGAAAACAATAACGTTGCCTCTTACCGCATACCTGCACGAAAAAACGGTCAGGCAAGAGTATCACAGCATTTGCCAACACTCGATCAAAGTTATCAGCCCAACAATGCTCTGATTAAATCCATATCTGTCTACCGTTGGCCATCAAAATACACCTTCTATGAGCGTTTTTTGGCGAATGCGCAAAAATATCACTTTTTTGCCGCTGAAGAATGCGAATACGTGCCCTTCTTTTCCTATATCCCCCAATATATTCAGCTTACAAAAGAGCAGTTGAATTATTATCTCTGGTGGCGCGAAAATCAGCGTCGGGGTGTCAAGATAAAAACGGATTACAGCTATATTCTGCTCTACATTTATGAGATCATCAACATACCTGATCTCATTGAACCGAGCGTAGGCATCATTTTGCTCTCAAAGCTATATCTCGATTGGAGAGGGGATTTTCCAAAGCTGGACAAGTGTATGCCCGATTGGATATGCGACTATTGCTGTATATATAAACTAGATCCTCCGTTTGATCTGTTGCAAGGTGTCGTCGGTACTCTGCAATCAGAATCTTCATTTCGTGAATTTTTCCTGCCATTCAACTGTAACGATGAGGACAGACTTCAATTAGCATTGCTGTCACTCGGATGCACTTATAATTGGCGAAAAAGCAAATTTTACAACTGCGATACGTCGTCTCTGTTTGAAAAGCATATACCGACCTGTTTTATTTACGTTGCAAAAAAGCTGTCACTTACTGACGACAGATTAAAAATGGACAGCTCTTCCCTGCCTGCTTTAAAACTGACACGCGATGCTTTTTTCGGCTCACTTTGCGCGTATAACGTAAAGCGGCGTATTGATATAGAATATTATTCGCTCAGAAGCTCACCTCAGATACGTGAACTGATTACAAACATCGTAAAATTTTCCGAAAACCAGATTCGCAGCATTGCTCATATTCGTTCTCGGTTTTCTTCTGTAAACCTTGACGACAGAGTTAAAAAGGCAGTTCTTGAATATTTTGCTCCCTATCTTGCAAAAGCAAAAAAGGAAACGATTCCAGATTCTGAGCCTGAATACATGAAGCAATATGAGTCAGCGACGTCGGGCCTGACGCCTGAACGTGCCCGGGAGATAGAAAAACGATCATGGTATATCACTGAAAAATTAGTTGAAGCTTTTGAAGAAGATGACGCATTATCAGATGAAACCTATGATACCAATAACTTGATCGACTCAACAGTTCGAAACGATGTGACCGATTCTTCCCTTTCACGGGCAGATACTGCAAGAATCGGACTAAAACATCTCTGCGACAGTGATTTTGAATCGTTTGATACATGGGCAAAATCGCTTCACATGCTCCCGGATTCAGCGGTCGAGTTTATAAACGAACAGTTTTACGATGAGATTGGCGATATCTGTATTGAAAGCGACGGAGACAGATACCGAGTTATTGAGGATTACCTTGACGATATTAATAAATTGATTTAAAAAAGAAAGGAGAGCCATGGACATCGCAAGAAACGAAAAAGTGCCTCGCAGGATTTTAGCGTCGTTGATCAATTCACTTGTTGCGGGTGTTGTACCGCGAATCGGCGCACCATATATTGCCATTGGGCGTGAAGATGAGATATCTGCCCTGCTCTCCGATCTCGAAAACGTAAGCGAGGGCGGCTCCTCGATGCGGTTCATCATCGGTAAATACGGAAGCGGCAAGAGCTTTTTAATGCAGCTTATCCGTGGATTTTCTCTTGAACGAGGATTTCTGACAGCCGATTGCGATCTATCACCCGAACGTCGTATTTGCGGTTCTAAGGGTACGGGAATTGCCACCTACCGCGAACTGATGAAAAATCTCTCCTCAAAATCATCTCCCGACGGCGGAGCTATTCAAAGTGTTATAGCAAAATGGCTGTCAAATTTGCAGCTTGAAGTCGCCGCCGAAGGACTTTCACCCGAATCCGCGAGCTTTGCCGAGCGGCTTAGTGCAAAAATTTTTGACGTATCGCGTTCGCTGCAATCACAGATCGGTGGGTTTGATTTTGCGCACGTTATCAACACCTACTACAAAGCTTATCTTGCAGATGACGATACAAAAATGGCCTCGTGCCTGCGCTGGATACGCGGTGAATACTCCACTAAAACCGAAGCAAAATCCGCTCTTGGAGTCGGAAGCATTATTGACGACGACAACTGGTTTGATTATCTGAAGCTTATGGCTGTTTTTGTCCAGAAGATCGGCTACCGAGGGCTTATCGTATTTATCGATGAGTGTGTAAATCTTTATAAGATCCCGAACCGTATCTCACGTGAAAACAACTATGAAAAGCTGCTTTCGATGTTCAATGATACGCTCGGAGGACGTTCGCCCGGGCTCGGAGTTGTGCTTGGAGGCACACCTCAGTTTTTGGAAGACAGCCGTCGAGGACTATTCAGCTACGAAGCCCTCAAAAGCCGTCTGAGCGACGGCAGATTTGCCAATACCGCATTTAAGAATCTTTCGGGGCCGGTAATAAAGCTGCGCAGATTATCAGACGATGAGCTGTATGCCCTTATCACACGAGCGACAAAGCTCCACGCGCAGTACTACGATTGGCAGGCGCGCATAACGCAGGATGAAATGCGAGCATTTTTTGACACTTGTCTGAACCGTATCGGAGCGAATTCGATGATTACCCCTCGTGAGGTGTTGCGAGATTATCTGTCGCTGCTTGACATTCTGCGTCAAAACGAAGAAGCTACGTTTGATAAAGTGATGGAGGGTCAACTTATTACGCCAATCCAAACAGAGTCAGACGAAGCCAATGAAAAACAGTATCAAAGCTTTGCCGCCGAAGATATTGAAATATAACCAAGTTAAAAATAATTTATTATACAAAGCAAAGGAAAAAAATCATGGAATGGACATCACTTAACGACTTACGTGAGATGTATCTCAAATTCTTTGAATCCAAAGGACATCTTCGCCACAAGAGCTTTCCCCTTGTACCGATCAACGATAAATCTATTCTTCTCATCAATGCGGGAATGACACCTCTTAAAAAGTATTTTACCGGAGAGGAGGAGCCCCCTCGTCACCGCATGACAACCTGTCAGAAGTGCATTCGTACTCCCGACATTGAGCGCGTCGGTATTACCGCACGTCACGGAACATATTTTGAAATGCTCGGCAACTTCTCCTTCGGCGACTACTTTAAGCGCGAGGCTATTACCTGGGCATGGGAATTTATCACCGAATGGCTCAAGCTTCCCAAAGAACGTCTTTGGGTGACAATTTACCTTGATGACGACGAAGCGTACGATATCTGGGCAAATGAGATTGGGGTAGATCCCGATAAAATAGTTCGCCTCGGTAAAGAAGATAACTTCTGGGAACACGGCTCCGGTCCTTGCGGCCCTTGCTCCGAGATCCACTTCGATCGCGGCGAGGAGTACGGCTGCGGAAAGCCCGACTGTAAGCCCGGCTGTGACTGCGACCGCTTTATGGAATTCTGGAACCTCGTATTTACTCAGTTTGACAACGACGGTCAGGGCAACTACTCCCGCCTTGCAAAGCCCAATATCGACTCCGGTATGGGCCTTGAGCATCTCGCCTGCCTTATGCAGGGTGTAAACAACCTCTATAAGGTTGAC
>JAZSMZ010000092.1:0-2577 GCA_045536155.1 Eubacteriales bacterium | reverse complement strand
TACACTCTGGTATGCCCCATACGCAGGAAGTTTGCAGCTATCTCACGTCCACTGTTTTCATCTATCTCGTCGCTCCCCTCCAGCATCACAGGACTTTTGTCTGTCAGGTGGTTTGAAAAGGGTCCGTCATAGATAAGGGCCGGCAGCTCAGGAAATTCCTGCTCGATAAGGCGCATTATCCTGCCCGACCTGCGGAAGAACAAAGCTCGACCTTATCGGCATCGCAAACGAGCTCGAGCGCCGATGCAAAAACGGAGATACACACCCATCCCGCCCCGTCACCGCCGCCGTTATGGGATGCGCGGTAAACGGCCCGGGCGAGGCAAGCGAGGCCGACGTCGGTATCGCAGGCGGAGTGGGCGAAGCGCTCCTTTTCAAAAAGGGCGTCATCTGCGGCAAGATAAGCGAAGGCGATGCCGTCGATGCTCTTATCAATGCGATAAATGAGCTGTAAAACAAATTCAACAGAAAGAACGCTTGTGAAAAAAGCAAAATACCGTTATGAATGACATTTTTGATTACGTAGAAAGCTTATGTAAAAAAGCAAAAAACGCATCCCGTCAGGGTGCCGCTCTTTCGGGCGAAAAGAAGAATTTGCTCCTTATGTCGGCCGCCGATGAGCTTGAAAGCTCTCTTTGCGACATTTTGAGTGCGAACAAGCTAGATTTAAGCAACGCCGAGCAGAACGGAGTTGCAAAAACGATGCTCGACCGCCTCGCCCTCGATGAAAAGAGGGTAAGAGCGATCGCCGATGCCATGCGCGAGGTCGCCTCTTTGGCCGATCCCGTCGGCTCGGGCGAGCGCACTGTCCGTCCCAACGGACTTATCATCGAAAAAACGCGCGTGCCTCTCGGAGTTGTGGGAATTATATACGAAGCCCGCCCCAACGTCACTGCCGATGCGGCCGCACTCTGCCTTAAAACGGGCAATGCCTGCGTGCTTCGCTCGGGCAAGGAAGCGCTCAACTCAAGCCGCGCAATCGTCAATGCCATCAGACGTGCCCTCGAAAAGGGAGGCGTTGATCCCGATATGGTCTGCCTTATCGATTCGGCCGACCGCGAAAGCTCAAAATCGCTCATGGAGATGCGCGGACTTGTTGATGTGCTCATTCCGCGCGGCGGCAAGGGACTTATACAGAGCGTTGTCAAGAACGCACGCGTACCCGTTATCGAAACAGGCGCAGGAAATTGCCATCTCTACGTTGACGAAAGCGCCGATATCGACATGGCGCTCAAAGTTGCAGTCAACGCGAAAATGTCCCGTCCGTCGGTGTGCAACGCCATCGAAACGATACTCGTGCACGAAGGCGCCGCAAAAGAATTTTTACCCAAATTCGCCGCAATGACGAAGGATGGCGACCATCCGCTCGAGATACGCGGTGACGAAAGATGCCAAGAGATCCTCGGCTGCAGCGCGGCAACCGAAGAGGACTACGATACCGAATACAACGATTACATAGTCGCCGTCCGCGTTGTTGACAGCATAAACGAAGCGATCGATCACATCAGACGCTATTCGACCGGTCACAGCGAAGCGATAATCACAAAGTCGCTCGACGCGGCCTCTCTTTTCAAGCGCGATGTCGATGCGGCGGCGGTATATGTCAATGCCTCCACCAGATTCACCGACGGCGGATGCTTCGGATTCGGCGCCGAGATCGGTATTTCCACACAAAAGCTGCACGCACGCGGACCGATGGGCCTTTTTGAGCTGACAACGGTGAAATATCTCGTCGAGGGCAATGGACAGATAAGATAACAAGATAAAAACCCATCTGAGAGCATCTGCACAATTAGCGGTAAAATGAGATTAGCCACCACGGTTTTTTCGTGGTGGCTTTTGATATATGCAGAAAGCAAAGAAAAGCCCTGCACGAGGCGGGGCGAGAAATCACATATCTTCGTTGTCTAAATAGTTTAATAATATTTGACCTTCATCAAATAGAGATAATGCTTGAGTCGCTGATTTTATGTTAATATCTGGGTATTCAAATTCTGCACACCAATCGGCTTCTTTAATTCGTTCTAAAAAACGTAATAGCATTATTTTTCCTAAAACAGCTTTTGAATAAATGTCGGTATCCGCACAATTCTCAATGATAAATTCATAGTGGCGCAAGGAATTTTCAATAAGGTCATTAAAAAACTCCCTGCTTGGATTTTCAGATAGGTTTTCATCAAATGCAAGCTGATACTCGGAGAAGGCAAGCCATTCTAAATAATCAAAGTCTTTTGGATATGTCAAACAAGCTTCTTTGGCCCACCAATAACTGACACTATGGTCTTGGCTTTTTCGGTGTTTTTGTAGGGCGGTATTGTACTTTTTTCTTGTAACATCATCATTAGCTTCGGTTATCCCCAGCAATTCATCAGCACTTATATTAAAAAGCTTTGTGAGTAGGGAAATTAATGAAAGATCAGGACTTGATAAGCCCGTTTCCCATTTAGAGACTGCTTGATATGAGACACATAGATGTTCTGCAAGGTTCTCCTGCGTCATATTATTTTGCTTTCGCAACATTTTTATTCTTTCACCTATCGTCATAGTAATTACCTCTCCCACAGATTCTTTAACTTT
>JAZSMZ010000079.1:0-4972 GCA_045536155.1 Eubacteriales bacterium | reverse complement strand
AACATCGATTGAAATCGATCACGTGTCAAAAAATGAGTCCGTTTGCACACTGAAGATTGAAGAAAAGCACTTAAACGCAGTAGGCACTGTTATGGGCGGTGCTATCTTCACTCTGGCTGATTTTGCGTTCGCAGTTGCCGCAAATTTTGATAACATTCATACTGTTTCGCTTGCATCCAGCATATCATTTTTGAGCGTTGCAAAGGGAAGTGTTCTCACCGCCAAGGCCAAATGCATAAAAGACGGACGCTCAAGCTGCGTGTTCGCTGTCGATATTTTTGATGATCTTGGAACAAATGTCGCCTACGTTACGATCAACGGTTTCAGAATGAACAATCCCGTTTCAAAGTAAACAGAAAGCATGGTATTTAAATGTCGAAAATCAAGTGGAAAGGCTCGACTCTTTTAGCACCCGTTCCGCCGACAATGGTCACTTGCGGTGATGAGGATGAGTCAAACGTATTTACGGTAGCCTGGACAGGAATCATTAATTCTCACCCGCCCAAAACATACATTTCTGTCCGACCTGAACGGTACAGCCATCATATCATTACCGAAAAACGTGAATTCGTTATTAATCTTACAACGTCCGCGCTTGTACGTGCCACCGATTTCTGCGGAGTTCGTTCGGGCGAAAAGTTTGACAAATTCGAAGCTTGCTCTCTTCATAAGGAAGAAGCCTCAGAAGTTTCTTGTCCGCTTATCGCAGAAAGCCCTCTTTCTATCGAATGCAGGGTTACCGATATAGTAAGCCTTGGTACGCATGATATGTTTATCGCGGATATTGTGGCGGTTGATGTTGACGAAGAGCTTATAGACGAGGAAGGAAAGCTTCATCTTGATAAGGCGGGCCTCGCAGCGTACTCGCATGGTGAGTACTTCTCGCTTGGCAAGAAAATCGGATCTTTCGGTTTTTCCGTCAAAAAGAAGCGCAAGAAGAAGCATTCAAGGAAAAATAAAAAGGATAGCTAATAAGCTATCCTTTTTATTTCATCAGCTCATTTTATCAGCAAGCTGTTTGCCGCCGAGTATATGGAAATGCAGGTGCTTGACGCTTTGACAAGCGTCGCTTCCGCAGTTTGAAACAAGTCTGTACCCATTTTCAAGATTTAATAACTTAGCAATCTCAGGTATCTTGCTCATCAGAGCGGCGACATCATCGATGTTTTCGGCTGAAATTTCATCAAGAGAAGCCATGTGCTTTTTGGGTATAACTATAACGTGAACAGGCGCTTGAGGATTAATGTCGTGAAACGCCAGGATTTTATCATCTTCGTAAACCTTGTTGGAGGGAATCGTTCCTTCAATTATCGCACAAAATAAGCAATCCATATTTATAACATCCTTTCAGATACTTTTTTTAAAATTATAAACCATATTATTGCATTTTTCAAGTGCAAAAAGATAAATTTGTTAAGTTTAATAATTGCTTGTTGACTTTCTGATGATTTGGCAGTATAATAATACTGTGTAAATATATTTATAGGAGTAAATTCAAATGCAGATTACTAAAGATTCCATCATTGGTGAAATTCTTGATTACGATCCCGCTGTCGCAGAATTCTTCCTCGCAATTGGTATGCACTGTCTTGGATGCCCCGCATCACGTGGTGAAACCGTTGAGCAGGCTTGCGAAGTTCACGGCGTAAACGCTGACGAGCTCATTGCTGAGATCAACGACTATTTCTCCAAGAAATAAAGTGCCTCACAGTTCAAAAACAGTTAACAGCCGCGGCGAGATCAGGCTTAAGCCTCGTCTCGCTGCCGCTGCTCACTACGTCAGAAAGGGAAGTGTCTGTGCCGATGTCGGTACCGACCATTGCTATCTTCCTATTTATCTTATCAAATCGGGAATTGCAAGCCGAGTTATTGCTACGGACATAAACAAAGGCCCCCTCCAAAAAGCAAAAGAAAGTATTGACTTTTGCGGAGTTGATGATCGAATTGTTTTAAGGCTTGCAGACGGTCTTTATGGCATCGAAAATGATAAGCCGGATGATATTCTAATCTGTGGAATGGGCGGTGAGCTCATTCGCGATATTATTGATGCTTGCGAATATACGAGGCAAACAGGCGTTAATTTAATATTGCAGCCAATGACCAGACCGAGCGTTCTGCGCAAATATCTGGCAGAGCATGGATATAACATTATTGACGAAACTCTTGTTGAAGATGACAAGATATATGAAGTTGTTTTTTGCTCATACGACGGTGTAAAACGCAGCTACACCGATATTGAATATGAGCTTGGCGCTGTGAACATTTCAAAAAGGGAAGAGCCCTTCGTTAAATTCCTTTACAGGCATCTTGAAGTTGCAAAATGCCGCCTCGAGGGCAAAAGGTCAGCAGAATTAAACGTTGACGATGATATAAAATTTATAAACAGTATAAGATCATTAATTGAGGAAAACGATGTTATTAAATAATTTTCCTACCGTCACAGAGCTGTATTCATCTCTGTGCGACGTTATCCCGCCCGAGCTCTCATTGCCCTGGGACAACGACGGACTGATGCTCTCTGCATCGTGCAACAATCAAGTTAAAAAGGTATTACTTTCGCTTGATGTTACCCGTGAGTGTGTCGAATACGCCAAAGAAGTCGGCGCTGATCTGATAATAACTCATCATCCGCTGATTTTTAAGGCGATTAAGTCGATCGTGTCCCCGATTTACACAGAGCTTATTAAGAACAATATATCCGTGATGAGCTTTCATACACGACTCGATATAGTAGAGGGTGGTATTAACGATATGCTTGCTGGTATATTGGGATTGCGCAACGTTCAGACATTTGCTGAAGGTGCCGGAAGAATTGGAGCGCTTGAATACGTTTGGGATTTTGACGACTACCGTTCATACGTTGGCGAATTGCTCGATGCGACGGCATTAAAATGGGCAAAAGCGACCGACACGTCGCATATTGTTGCAATTGTCAGCGGCAGTGGCGGAGATTTTGCTGCTGAGGCCCTTGAAAGAGGCGCTGACACATTTATATCAGGTGAGATAGGTTATCATACAATGCTCGATTCTTCGCAGGAAGGGCTTAATCTCATCGCCGCAGGGCATTATCACACGGAATGCCATTTCTGCAACTACTTTAAATCATACTTTGACAGTAATTATCCTTCAATTGAATATTCTGTTTTCAACAGAAATGTAAACTATTGATATATACGTTCAATTTGACTTAATTTTATCAGGAGAATATACAGAACAATGATAGTTCAGCTTGAAGAAGCAAAATACACTTTACAGGGTCTGCGCACAGAGATCGTTGACCTCGGCGGCGCCCTCAGGCTCGACGAATTAAAAGAAAAAATTTCCTCGCTTGAGGAACTTACAACAGCGGAGAATTTCTGGGGCGATGCGCAAAACTCCAGCAAAATCTTAAAAGATATTAAAGTTCTGAAAAACAAGGTTGAGGATTACGAATCTCTTTTGTCCAAACTTGAGGATTGTGAAACGCTTGTTGAAATGTCGATTGAAGAAAACGACGACAGCTCGGTAGATGAAGTTGTGCGCGAAGTTAAAGAAATTGAAGCCGAACACAAGAAACAGCGCATTGCAGTTCTTCTTTCAGGGGAATACGATGCAAACAATGCTATAATTTCATTCCATCCCGGCGCGGGCGGAACAGAGGCTCAGGATTGGGCACTCATGCTTTACCGTATGTATACAAGATGGGGCGAAAAGCATAAATACAACGTTAAGCTTATTGACTGGCTCGACGGAGAAGAAGCAGGAATCAAGAGCGCAACAATACTCATTGAGGGCTTAAACGCTTATGGCTATCTTAAGAGTGAGAACGGTGTTCACCGACTTGTAAGAGTTTCGCCCTTCGATTCATCCGGAAGGCGCCACACATCTTTCGCTTCCGTCGAGGTTATGCCTGAATTTTCCGACGACGACTGCAAGATAGAGCTTCGCGACGAAGATCTTGAAATTACCGCACACCGTTCCAGCGGTGCCGGCGGACAGCACGTTAATAAAACCGACTCTGCAATTCGTATAACTCATATTCCTACAGGTATAGTCGTAGGATGCCAGACAGAGCGTAGCCAGCTTCAGAATAAAGAAACCGCGCTTAAAATGCTTAAATCCAAGCTCATGGAGATCAAGCAGCGCGAAAAACTCGATAAGATCGAGGATATTAAGGGTATTAAAACAAACATCGAGTGGGGCGCTCAGATCCGTTCATACGTCTTTATGCCATATACACTTGTCAAAGATGGCAGAACCGGATGGGAAGACGGAAATATTGGTGCCGTTATGGATGGCGATCTTGACGATTTCATCAATGAATATCTCAAGATGAACGCCAAGGCTTAATTAAATTTATCATTTACGGAGGGCAAGCAAATGTTACTTGAAAAACTAAAAAAATGCAAGCTTTATATCGGCATTGCGCTCGTAATCCAAGGATTTGCTTTTGTAATTGCTGCATTAATTTCCTTTGGCAAACGCCGTGAAGAGTCGGGTGCTTTGTTGGCGGTTGCCGCAATTTCCGGCGCAATCGGCGCATATCTAATTGCTGTTGATACACTCGATGACGAAGATGTATATGGTGATTTCAGCAATCATTTTGATGATTTTGACTTTGACGACGATGATTTTAACGGATATGACGACAATAGTGAGATCGAGCACGAAATCGTTAAATCCGAACCGGAAGATCTGTTGGATGACTTTTCACTTGAAGGCTAATAGGGTATGAAAAAGGAGCTGTGTCAAACAGCTCCTTTTTTGCGCAAAAAAAGAAAGAGCATCAAAGATGCTCTTTCGAAAAGAATCGTTATGTGCTTTAAAGCGAATTATTTATATTTGCGCTTTCTTGCAGCTTCGGATTTCTTTTTACGCTTGACACTGGGCTTTTCGTAGCACTCTCTCTTACGGAGCTCTGCAAGAACGCCGGACTTCTGACACTGGCGCTTAAATCTCTTAAGTGCGCTGTCAAGCGATTCATTTTCTTTTA
>JAZSMZ010000053.1:0-10517 GCA_045536155.1 Eubacteriales bacterium | reverse complement strand
ATTTATTGGAATATTCGTGCGAATACCCTATGGGATATGTCTCAAAATCCCAAGCTTGAATATTTGAACATAAAGGACACTAAGAAGATCGCATACAATCCTGTTATTTTGCAAAAGGCAAAATATTTGAAATTCATTGAGTTTCATGGTGATATATTCTCACCATATCCAATGCAAAGTTTGGAATGGATGAGAGAAATGTCATCATTGGAAAAAGTGAAGCTTCATTTAATTAAGCTCGAAGACAGAAGCACCGACATCCTTGAGGCTATGCCAAGTTTAAAAAGATTTGATTTTCCCGCAGGAATGTTTACTACCGAAGAAATCGCATATATGTGTGCAAAATATCCTCACATCTCGGGGCAATCGTTAAGGGCATATAATACAGAAGATGCTATGCTGAATGACATCAGAATTTGCGGATACAGAAAGCCGGGGCTTGATCTGCCCAAAGGGCAGGCAAGACTCGATAAATATATAAAGGAATTTGATGCTTTGGTAGAGAAATACAAAGCGGAACTGAAAAATAATACATAGATTTGTTTACACACATGGCAGACTGCGAAACACGGATCGATGGTGAAAATAATTTGTGCTTTTCCTTACTAACAGTACAATGAGCTAAAGAAAGGTTGGTATTATCATGAGCGAAATAAAAATCGGAGATTACGTTACGGGATATTACTCGGGGTATTGGCAACTGATAGATATTAAGCCGCATATTGCAACCGATGATTATTCATCGGAACACGCTCAATGGAAAAAAGGACAAGTAATTGGTCAGTTAGTCATTTTAAAAAAATGCTTCACCGATAAAATGAAGCCGCGCATAGATTTTACCTATGAAGATTCCCGATGGATGAAGCCTGTTTCTGACAACATTCTCGTTGAAATAGAAAAATACTTTGAAGAGCACCCCGACTACAAACAAAAATTTGATAATGCTGTTGTTAAGTTAAGACCTTCTATAACGAACTGTTGGATGGATCTTCCCGAAGAAAAAGAAGAAGACTTTAGATCAACACTTAAAAAGCTTCCCGACCAGTATACGATAGACGAGTTTTGGAAAGTAGCTAAACGCTATAAAAAATATGTTTCCAAGCCTCCCGCAAGATATTTGCTTAATCTTTCAACATATCCTTGGAATATAGACAAAAAAGCAAATGAGATTTATTTTGACTGGGAACTTATTAAACATTGAAAGCGCTACATAGATTCGTTTACAAATAACAAAATAATTCCAAACGGAGTATAACTCTTATGACACCCAAAGAACAATGCGAAGTGTTGTTGGGCAAATTGCTCCCTTTTGCGGAGAGCCAACTAAAAAAGCACGGCGAATTTTATCCTTTTGCGGCGGTTTTGTCGATGGATGATTCTGTTCAGCTTACCGCAAGCTATGACGGAAATGAGCACCCGGAATCCAAAGCCGTTCTCGAAGACTTGATACAAATTCATAAGAAAAAGGCTTCTGAGAGTAAAATCAAAGCTAGCGGAATCGTTTGGAATGCGGGGGTAACTTCCCCGGACGGCAAACCGCTCGATGCCATCATTGTGAGCTTGGAACACAAAGATGATTATTCCGTTGTCGTCGGCGAGCCTTATAAGATCGGTTTATTCAAAAAGATTACCTTCGGCAGCATATTTGCGATGGAAGGCAGACACGAGATATTTTAATTTTGTATAGCCTCGTTTACAAGCATGGAGCAGACCCACGAAAGATGGCGGTCAAGTGCAACTCCTGCCAACATCAATAAGTGTACCATATAACAAAAAGCTGGACTATTTTTGTACGACAGCCTTATACTGATATTTTTATTGATATACTATAATTTACATAGACAATACGGCGCGACAACCGCAATTTTAGGATGTTTGCGCCGTATTGCTTTTCGCGCCTTTATGTGGTATAATATTACCAATGAATCCAACACAAAAAAGGACATAACATGAAACTTTACGCTCCCGAATACTATAAAAAATTCCAATGCATTGCCGACAAATGCAGCCACAGCTGCTGTATCGGCTGGGAAATAGATATCGACAATAGCACCCTTGAAAAATACAAACAGCTTTCTATCGGATACGGCAACACTATCAGAGACAGCATTTCAAACGATGATACACCCCACTTTAGTCTCTGCGAGAACGACAGATGCCCTCATCTTGACGAGCGCGGGCTGTGCAGGATCATTTTAAACGTCGGCGAGGACTATCTGTGCGATATCTGCCGCCTGCATCCGCGTTTTTTCAACTATACCGACGTCGCCGAGGTGGGACTCGGAATGTCCTGCGAGGAGGCGGCAAGGCTTATTCTTACCTCGCCCGACTATGCAAATATCGGGGAAGTAGGCGAAGTTGATTATGATCCCGATGACGTCGATTATAACGGACGTACCGAGCGAAGCAAAATTTATGCGATATTGCAGGAGCGCGAGTGCGACTACGAGTCGAGATTGGAAAAGATCTACCGCCAATATTCGATAGAAGCAGGCGATGACTGCGAGTGGCGAAAAATGCTCGACTCGCTTGAATATCTTGACGAAAGTCACAAAGGGCTGTTTTCGAACTATTCGTCATCGCTCCGCCCAAGCGGAATGGACGAATATCTCGAGCGTTTCTTGGCATATTTTATCTATCGCCATTGCACCGAGGCTCTCGATGAAGAGGATTTTCGCGATCGGTTGGCGTTTTGTCTCTTTTGTGAACGGCTCTTTGCCTCGCTGATATACGCGAAGTCGGCAGAGGATATGTCGCGCATAGCCGAGCTTGCAAGAATCATATCGGAGGAGATAGAATATTCCGACGACAACACTTTTGCCTTGATGTATTGATCACAAAAAATACTTGCATTATTTGCGTTATTTTGATATAATGTACTTGTATATCCGATATTTTTTTCGAAAGGTAGTATAAGGTAAAATGGTTAAGCGTTTTTTTGCACTTTTTTTAGCTTTTTTGTTTGTTGCAATGGCTTTTGCTGCATGTGATAACAATGATCTGCCTGCAGAAGAAACAACAATTGAAGAAACAACAATTGAAGAAACAACAGTTGAGGAAACAACCGTTGAAGAAATAACAATTGAAGAAACAACCGTTGAAGAAACAACTGCAGAAGAAACAACCGTAGAAGAAACAACTGCAGAAGAAACAACAGTTGAAGAAACAACTGTTGAAGAAACAACTGTTGAGGAAACAACTGTAGAAGAGACCACTGCAGAGGAAACAACCGCAGAAGAGACCACTGCAGAAGAAACAACTGTAGAAGAGACCACTGCAGAAGAAACCACTGCAGAGGAGACCACTGCAGAAGAAACGATTCCCGCTGTCTACATATATGATATGGGGGGAAGTGTACCTCTTGCCGATCTGCAGAAATCGCAGGGCGAGATCGTTGTAAAATACAAGTACGTCAGCGGCAGTAAGGATATAGACAGCTTTGAATGCTACTGCGAAATCAAGATCCAGGGCGCAACGTCTGCAGGATATCCCAAAAAGAATTTCACCGTTAAATTCTTCAAGGATGCCGATCTCGAAAGCAAGCTGAAAGTCGATCTTGGCTGGGGCAAGGAAAACAAATATTGCATGAAGGCTAACTACGTTGACTCGTCGCAGGCGAGAAACGTTGTCGGCGCAAAGCTGTTTGCCGAGGTCGTTGCCAGCCGCGAAAACATCAATCCCGGACTTGCTTCTGCTCCCAATTACGGCGTTATCGACGGATATCCGGTAATAGTTTATATTAACGATCAATTCCACGGCCTTTATACAATGAACATTCCCAAGGACGACTGGATGTTCGGCATGGAAGGCGAAGAAGACTCGAAGGAAGCGCTGCTTATGGCCGATCAATGGTCCGATTCCGTAATGCTCAGACAGGAGATAGGCGGAGATTTCGAAGACTACGGCTGGGAAGTTGAATATTGCTCCACCGATGACGATTCTTGGGTCAAGGAGAGTTTCAACGAGCTTATTGCGCTTATCAACTGCGGCGATAACGAGAGAATCAAGGCAGAGCTTGCCGATCACCTTGATATCGAGGCGGCTATCGACAATATGCTGTTCACCTATTTCATCAGCGCCGCCGATAATCTCGCAAAGAACGTACTTTGGGCAACATACGACGGCAAGGTATGGATCCCCTCGATGTATGACATGGACGGCACCTTCGGCATCTATTTCAACGGTCAGCCGCTCGGTACAAATACCGCCTACAATGCTGAGCCTAACTGTCCCACTATCAACGCTGCAGGATATATAGGACTCGAGCCTACTGCATCAAAGCTGTATATGATCCTTATTCAGTGCTTTGCAGACGAGGTTGAAGCGAGATGGAGATTCCTCCGTCAGGATATTCTGACAGTAGAGAATGCATCTAAGATATTTGATGAGTTTTTTGAAAAGATTCCGAAAGAGGCATACGGTCGGGACTTTGAAAAATGGCCTTCTGTGCCGTATTTTGATAACAATCTCAAGAGCATGTACAGATTCCTCGAATCTCACACTCCCCGCCTTGATAAGTTCTTCAAGAATTTCAACAAGTAAATAAGAGAAAAAAGCTTTTGCCCAAACGGGCAAAAGCTTTTTTATGCTATTCGCCAATTGCACAAACAGTAATTTTATGCTATAATACATTCGAATATCCAATAATTGTACTGAAAGGTAAAAAAAATTATGTTAAAACGAATTTCAGCGCTTTTTTTGGCACTGTTGACTGTGCTTTCGCTCTCTGCTGCAGTCAATGTATATGCCAATGCCGAAAATGGCGAGATCACCGTTCTTTTCACACATGATCTTCATTCTCATCTTCTCCCCTCTGCAAACGAAACGGGCGAGGGCGAATACGGCGGATATGCCCGTCTTATGACTGCAATAAAGGCAGAAAAGGCTATTGACAGTAATGCAATATTGGTGGATGGCGGCGACTTCGCCATGGGCTCGCTTTTCCAGACCGCCTACCCCACATCGGCCATCGAGCTTCGCATGATGGGTCATATGGGCTACGATGTCACCACCTTCGGTAATCACGAATATGACTATCTTCAGTCGGGACTCAAGGGAATGCTCAATTCCGCCGTCGAGAGCGGAGACAGATTGCCCGAGCTGGTATGTGCAAACTATCTGCCTCCGAGAGAGGGAGAGGAAGGATATGACGCTGAGCTTTGGGCGGCATACGATGCCTACGGAGTAAAGAATTACACCATCATCGAGCGCGGCGGCGTTTACTATGCTATATTCGGCATATTCGGCGCCGATGCCGACGATTGTGCCCCGAATTCGGGCATGGTGTATCAGGATCCCATTACCGTTGCTGATGCCACCGTAAAGGCGGCCGTTGCCGAATGTGAGGAAAAGTTCGGCGCTCATCCCGTTGTTGTCTGTCTGTCTCACAGCGGAACGTCTGGCGGCGAGGGCGAGGATTATGAGCTTGCCGGAGCGGTAAGCGGCATCGACGTCATAGTTTCGGGTCATACCCATACCACTCTTCATGAGCCGATCAAGGTAAACGATACCTTTATCGTTTCTGCGGCGGAATACGGACGCAACCTTGGTGTTTTGAAGCTGACATTTGACGGCAGCAAGGTGACATTGCGCGATTACTATTTCGTTCCGATCGATGAAAAGGTCGCCGACGACGGCGAGATTGCCGCACTTGTTGACGAATTCAAGTCCGCTGTTGAAGAGGACTACCTTTCCAAATACGGCTTTACCTTTGATCAGGTACTTGTTAACAACAAATACACCTTTGATACAGTTGACGAGGTTTATGCAACTCAGCATGAATCCACCCTTTGCAACATCTTTTCCGATGCATACAAGTGGGCTGTTGAGCGCGCCGTGGGCAAAAAGGTTGATGTGGCAATTACAGCCGCGGGCGTTATCCGAGGCAGTTTGCCTATCGGCAATGTGACCGTTTCCGATGTTTTCAATGCCGCATCACTTGGTGTGGGCACCGAGGGCGAGCTTATCGGAATCTATCTCCTTGGCAAGGATCTCAAAAACGCTATCGAGCTTGATGCATCCGTCCAGCCCCTCATGAGATCGGCTCAGCTTTTCATGTCGGGCGTTGAATATTCGTTCAATCAAAACCGCATGATATTTAACAAGGTCGATTATGCGATGCTGCAAAATGATGACGGAACTCTTGAAGAGATCGACGATGACAAGCTCTATTTTGTCGTTGCGGGAATGTATATGGGTCAGATGCTCGGATCTGCCGAGGAGACCTCGATGGGCATTCTCACAATCACTCCCCGCGATGAAAATGGAAATCCTGTTGCGGTGAGCGATCTTGTGCAGTACGTCGTGAAGGACGAGAACGGTAATCCCTTAAAGGAATGGTGCGCCATTGCCGAGTATCTCAACGAAATGGATGGAGAGCTTGACAGCAGATATGAGAATACCGACGGCCGAAAGGTGGTATATAAGAGCCTTAATCCCGTCGATCTTGTTCGCAACGCGAACGTGTTTACATACGCAGTTATTGCAATTCTTGTAATACTCATCGCCGCAATCGTGCTTATCGTTCGCACGATAGTGAAAAAGAGCAAAAAGAAAAATGCGGCGTAAAAGAAGATAAAAAACGGCATATCTCGAAAGAGATATGCCGTTTTTGCATTATTGCAAACAAGTGCAGTGCTTGTCAGAAAAATTGACAAGTATATTTATAGCTAAGAGCCTGAAGAGACGACAAGAGAGAAGCATTAGCCGATGTGATTGAATGCAGAGCCGCTCAATTCGGATTTCAGCTCCCTTGACATCAGCATTTGAATAGCCGTAGAAACTTCCAGCCTGCCGTTACATACTGCATCGACTGTTTCAACAATCGGCATTTCCACGTTATATTTTTGAGCCAATTTTATGGCGGCAGGCAAAGCATTGATGCCCTCAACTACCATACCGACTTGATTGATTGCTTTATCGACCGCAACACCTTGTCCTATCAGCATACCGCAACGATTGTTACGGCTGTGCATACTTGTTGCGGTAACGATCAGATCTCCGATACCTGCCAAGCCTCCGAAGGTCTGCTCTTTGCATCCCATAGCGGTACCCAAACGGGAAATCTCAGCAATGCCGCGCGTAATCAGTGCGGCTTTTGCATTGTCTCCGCAGCCGAGTCCGGCTGCAATGCCGGAAGACAGGGCAATAATGTTCTTTAATGCACCGCACAGTTCTACTCCGCGAACGTCATCGTTGGTATATACTCGCATACCTCCGACAGAAAACACATCTTGAACAGTTGCTGCTGCCGAAGCATCGTTACTTGCCGCCGTGATGGCCGTAGGAAGATCCTTAATTACTTCTTCGGCATGAGTGGGGCCTGACAGAGCAACTAACTTTACCGCAGGATTTTTCAGCTCGGAGGCAATAATCTCGGTCATCATGCAGAGCGTTTCTGCTTCGATTCCCTTGGCCACATCTACGATTATCTGTTCGTCTGCTATATAGGGTGCCGCCTTTTTTGCGGTTGCTCTGACAAAGGGCGACGGAACTGCGAATACCAATATATCCATACCGAAACAAGCATTTTTAATATCCTTTGTGTATGCGATTTGTTTCGGAAGCTCCACATCGGGAAAATTCGGATGCCTACCGTTTGTTAAAAGATTATCTATCTCATTTTCAACGGCAGACCAAACGGTTACTGAGTTGCCTGCATTGCACAGCATTCTTGCAAGAGCGACGCCCCAAGTGCCTGCACCCAGGACACCGACCTTCTTTATGTTTTGCATTGCTTACCCTCCGTCAATTTTTTCTTACAGTTTTACAAAACCATAGGGCTACCATACTATTATAATACAGAAGCCACAGAAAATCAACCTGTGGCTTCGTTATTTTTTTCGCCGACAGGGATATCCGTTTTCCTTTTGTCGGAAAGATCATATTTTAAAACTGTTTAGCGTCCGAACATTGTCAACTTTCGTTTTTTGATCTGATGAGCTGTTAGATCCTAAAATCATTCGACAGCCTTTTCGGCTCTGGCTCTTGTAAGGCAATAGGAGAAAAATCCTCGTTCTCCGTTATTTTCTTCGATCGCTTTTTCGGCTTTGTACTGCTCGACAAGCTCCATTGCATACGAGCGTATGCCTTCGCCGGGAGCGCTTTTTGAAAGATTTACAAGCGAGGGTATACCTGCCTCGCCGCATTCGTAATACAGTTCATCGACGTCGATCGAGCTCAGCTTGCCCGATAAATAGGCTTCGGTATTATATTCGGAGACCAAAGTGGGCACATCGGTGAATACGAGAGCACCGAACAGAAGTGCAAAAGCAATAAGAAGGGTAGCATTAAAGCGGAAGCGAGGTACTATTTGATCGATAATAATAAACACGAAAACGGCTATTAAAAGGACGATAAACCAGCTTGCGAGCACTCTCTTGAGGGTGAGTCCGTACGCGCCGATGTAAAGGAACATTTTCGAAAGCGCGGTTGCGGCAAGTACGATCGAAAAGACCGACGTGACCGCTTTGATCAAGCGAATGGCAATATTAGCACTTAGCGAGGCCTTTTTTGTAAAAGAGTTCACCGTAAATATCAGCGCGGCGTTTATCGCGCATACAGTGCAGAGCTCAAAAAATCCCTGACGGGCATAGTCGGCATGACTGATGTTTTCCGGGAGCACTCCGGTAAAAGCGGAAACGTACATTTCCCACTGCGAAATAAAGAATATGACGTAGAGCGCAAGAATGGGCAGCATTGCGGTAACAGAAAGCACCGTTGGCAAAAAGTGTGCCTTTGAAATGATTTTGTCGCATTCTTCGGCATTGTATTTTTCGCTGTTCAAATTGAATTTGGACGATGCAAAGAGAGCAAAGGCGTAAATTGCAACGGGGAGTGCAAAAATCAGATTTCTGATGATGATGGGAGCATCGGAAAAATCGAATGCATTGGATATTTGGGACAAGAGATTGCCGAAGGAGCTGTCATAGTCCAGAAGCGAAGCTATTACTGCGGTGGGTATGATGGCGGCTAATAGTCCCAAAAGCACCCACAGTAAATTTTTGGCGGCCTTTTTGCCGATGCTGTTATTTTTCGAATATGACAGCGCGCCAAAGAGCGCACTGAGGGAGGAAAAGGGCATAACGGTGGCCGATTTCAGGGCGTCAAACCAGAACAAGCGCCCGATCTTGTCTTCGTTTCGATTTCCAAAGGCAGAATAAACGAAATATATGTAAAGAAGAATTTCTCCAAAGAACAGCCAGCCTCGCACGGCAGAGCTTACGATAAATCCTGCCGAGAAAATGATTCCGACTGCTCCGAGAACAAGCGAAAGTCTGTCGGGACGCTTTTTCGAGCAGAAAATAAATACCGCAGTCGACAGATAGAGCAATATTACGAAAAGCATAGTGCCGAGAGGATCGTTGCTGCCTGTCAGCACGCAAACGAACAAAAATCCCAGGACAAGTGCAAAAAGAGCGGCATAAAAATCGACACGGGTAAATGCAAATTTGCTTACTTTCTTTTCGGGCTCATGATTTAACTGCATTTCATTCATACTGATTTGCTCCTCGGTAAAAAATTCCTCTCGGGTACGCAGTTGATCGGATACATAAAACAAACGCGCTCCACTTGCTGACATTATACACCAAATATATTCGTTTGTCAATAGTAATTTATTGAATTACAACAAATATCCACCCGCATAGTGCAGGTGGATATTTGTCCGTATTATAAATCGAATTATAAATTGTAATACTTATCGAACTCTGCGGGATGAGGGATCTTGGCCATCTCGCGGCATTCTTCTCTCTTGGTCTTGATGAAGTTGGTGATAAGCTCTTTGGGGAATACGCCGTCTGCAGTGAGATAGTCGTTGTCATTTTCAAGAGCGGTGAGCGCCTCGTCGAGAGAGGTGGGAAGGTGGTGCAGCTTTGCCTTTTCCTCGTCGCTCAGATGATAGAGGTTTACGTCGTATGGACCCCAGCCGTTTTCATGGGGATCGATCTTGTTCTTGATTCCGTCGAGACCTGCCATGAGGATAGCGGCATAGCAGAAGTAGGGGTTGCAGGTCGCGTCGGGATTGCGGAGCTCGAAGCGGCGCTTCTCGGGCGATTTTGCATAGGCGGGAATACGGATGACCGCACTGCGGTTGGAGGTTGCGTAACCGACGGTTACGGGAGCCTCAAAGCCGGGAACAAGGCGCTTAAATGAGTTTGTGCTCGGGTTTGTGATAGCGCAAAGCGAAGCGATGTGCTTGAGCAGACCGCCCATGAAGTAGTGCGCTTCCTTGGAAAGATGAGCGTATCCGTTGTCATCTGAGAATACAGGCTTGCCGTCCTTCATAAGGAGCATGTGAACATGCATACCGCTTCCTGCCTCGCCGTAGATGGGCTTGGGCATAGAGGTTGCGGTTTTGCCGTACTGGAGTGCGGTGTTGTGGATGATGTATTTGATCATCATGGTTGCATCTGCCATGTGAACAACTTCGCCGAGCTGGGGCTCGATCTCAAACTGACCGGAGGCGGCAACCTCGGGATGGTGGTAGTTGATCTCGATGCCTGCGTCCTTCATGTGCA
>JAZSMZ010000028.1:0-9258 GCA_045536155.1 Eubacteriales bacterium | reverse complement strand
CGTGACTCGGGTGCGATCGAGCAGGACGCAGATATAGTTATGTTCCTTTACCGCCCCGAATACTATAAGGTCAGCGAGGATCCTGCCAAAAAAGCGGCAAGTGAGCCCTTGCAGAACGTTGCAGAAGTCATAGTCGCCAAGAACCGTCACGGATCGACGGGTAACGTGGAGATGGGTTGGTTCGGTCAGTATACACGTTTCGTATCAAAGTCGGATATGGAACTTCCCGAGCCTCCGCGAGGCTGACGGATTGTATGTAAATTCAGCACCCCCGTTTTGGGGTGCTGTTTTGTCGTTATTGAATTATTGTGAACTGTATTCTTCCATTTACTTCTTCAATAACTATTTTATCATCAGCCTTGATTTCTCCGTTGATCAAGCTTGCAGCCAATTTATCTTCGATGCTTTTTTGAATCAAGCGGCGTAACGGACGCGCACCGTATTGTGAATCAAATCCTACTTTGGTAAGATGATTTACAGCGCTGTCGGATACCGAGATATTAAGACCGATATTTTTTGTGCGCTCTGTAACCTCGCCGAGCATTTTCAGAATAATTCTTCGGATGGATTCGGTATCTAAATTGTTGAATACTATGATTTCGTCAACTCTACCTAAAAATTCAGGGCGAAAAGCCTTCTCTAGCGCATCCTTTATCACTTTTGAGTGCTCATTTTTTTCTTCTGCTGCGTCTTTAGATGAAAACCCAAGAAAGCTCGATCTGTTTGACAATTCACCTGCGCCGATATTCGATGTCATAATGATTATTGTATTTCTGAAGCTTACCGAACGTCCCTCGGAATCGTGAAGAATTCCGTCTTCAAGTATCTGCAAAAGTATATTTAAAACGTCAGAGTGAGCTTTTTCAATTTCGTCAAAAAGGACCACAGAATACGGATTTCGTCGTACCTGTTCGGTCAGCTGTCCGCCCTCTCCGTATCCGACATATCCGGGTGGAGCTCCGATCAGCTTTGAAACGCTGTGCTTTTCCATGAATTCAGACATATCAAATCTGATGAACGAGTTTTTTGAGCAGAATACTGTTTTGGCAATAACTTTTGATAATTCCGTTTTGCCAACTCCTGTCGAGCCGAGAAAAATGAACGATGCGGAAGGACGGTTCGGATCCTTAATTCCGATTCTGCTCCGCCGTATAGCGTTTGCTATTTCACTTATTGCCTCGTTTTGACCGATTATACTCTCTTTCAAAGTCTCTTCAAGGCCTGAAAGCACAATCTCTTCTTCAGATTCAAGTCTGCTTAACGGAATTGACGTCCATTGAGTGACAACTTTTGCAATATCTTCAGCGGTCAGCACTTGAGCCTTGTTTTCGCTGTTTGAACTCCAATTGTTTTTATGCATAATGAATTTTTCTTTCAGCTCTTTTTCGCGGTCTCGCAAAACTGCCGCCAGCTCAAAATCCTGATTTATTATTGCTTCTTCTTTTTCTGATTTTGTTTTTGATATAAGCTCTTCAGTCTCTTTTAATTCAAGTGGGCGCGTTGATTGCGATATTTTTAAGTGTGATGCCGCTTCGTCGATAAGATCAATTGCTTTGTCGGGCAAAAATCTATCTGTAATGTATCTTTGAGAAAGAGAAACAGCGGCGTTTATCGCCTCATCGGATATTCCTATATTGTGAAAACTTTCGTATTTTTCTCGAAGACCCTGCAGTATTTGTATGCTTTCATCAGTCGTCGGTTCATTGACCAAAACAGACTGAAAACGCCTTTCGAGCGCCGGATCCTTTTCGATATATCTGCGGTATTCTTCAATGGTCGTTGCACCTATAACTTGAAACTCGCTTCTTGCAAGCGCGGGCTTGATAATATTGGATGCATCAACCGCGCCTTCAGCTCCTCCTGCTCCTACAATCGTATGGATCTCGTCTAAAAATAGAATGATTGAGCCGTTGTTTTGCAGTTCATTGAGAACGTTTTTCATTCTGTCTTCAAATTCACCTCTGTACTTACTGCCCGCAACCATTGATGCAATATCAAGTGCGAATATTGATTTGCCTATCAGGCTTTCGGGGACGGATGAATTTACAATTCGTTGAGCAAGACCTTCAATGACTGCTGTTTTTCCGACGCCTGCCTCACCGATTAAGCATGGATTGTTTTTGGTTCTTCGCGACAGTATTTGTATAACACGCTCTGTTTCCTTGTCACGACCGATTATTGGATCTATTTTGTTTTGTCGCGCGCTCTCGGTCATATCACGGCCGTATTTGTAAAGTGTGGGGCAGTTTTTTTGATTTTTATTGACTTTTTTAGCTGAGTTATCGTCAGTTTCGGACGATGTAGTGCTTATGTCTTGTATGCCGAGTGAGTCATCTGAAAAATCATGGAAATATTCTATTATTTCATTAGAGACTTCTTTCGCTGATACACCAAAACTTCCAATCAGACGTGAACCTACACATTCACTGTCCCCTAGCAGCGCCAATAGCAAATGCTCGCTGCCAATATATCTCTGCCCGTGTTTTTGTGACAGCTGTGACGATGTGTGTATCAGCTTTTTAACGCTTGGGGTCATGTCGGCAGGGGAGAGTACCGTTTTTTCGCCTTTACCCGAATTTAAATGAATTTGTTTTCGTAATTTGTCTGCGGTTATACCTTTGTTAAGCAGAATTTTTGATGCAGTGCTTTCTTTTTCGGTAAGCAGAGCCAAAAGAATATGCTCGCTGCCGATGTATGTGTGTCCCATTTCCATGGCCACCGATATAGATGCATTTAATATATTTTGTGCGATATTTGTAAATCTCTGCGCCATAGATACCTCCCAAGTTTTAATCATATTTTTAACTAATATGTCTGTTATATAAAAATAATACGCGGATACCGATATACGGTATCCGCGTTATCATTGACACATTTATACTATTTTATTTATTTTCGGGGTATCTTGGATGGCAAAGCATTAAAGTCATTTCGCCTTTAACTTCAATATCTCCGCAATCGGCGGGAATAAAGCAGCTGTCGCCCTTTTTAACTTCAGCACAACCGATCTTTCCGCATCCGCTGATGCACATTACGTGTATGAAATCGTCGGAGTTTGCGATCACGCCGTCATTGAAATCAAACTTTTCAACCTTAAAGTATTCGCTTTCGCTCATGCCGGAGAAATCGCCGTTTACTTTAAGTGCTTTCATTGTTTCAATTGCCTGCTCGGTATGGATCTCACGTCCACGGTCGTAGTCCCATACACGGTAGGTCGTATTGGAGTTCTGCTGGAATTCTGCTATGAGAATGCCGCCGCAAATCGCATGGATCTGACCCGAGGGAAGAAGGTAATATTCGCCTGCTTTGACATTAACAACATTCAACAGATCGTATAATGTTTTATCTGCAAGCGCCTTTCTAAAGGAGTCTTCGTCAAAATCTTCTTTTAAACCGTATACAAGATGAGCATCGGGCGTTGCTTCAACTATGTACCAAAGCTCGGTTTTGTTGGGGTGAACCTGAACAGACAGGTCATCGCGGGCGTCAATGTATTTCACAAGAAGAGGGAAGTCGTATTCTCCGTCTTCATTGGCAGAAAGACCGAGGTATTCGCCAAGTGTCATACCGGCATATTCACCGTTGTCAATGACACTCATGCCATCCTTGCGGACGGTCAGCTCCCACGATTCGGCAAGCTTCTCGCTGTCGCATTTTTTGTTATAGTCAGTTTTTAAAAGATCGCCGCCCCAGATAATATCCTTGCAAACAGGGCGCAGACGCATTACATATTTATTCATGATACATTGTCCTTTTTGTTTTTTTATATTATAATCCTTTTTCGCGTATTTGTAAAGTCATTTTTAGAATAATGTCGAATAGTTATATTATTGTTAAAAACTTGACAAACCGATATATGTGTGTTATCATAAATTTATTGAATATTTATTGAGGAATATAATGAATATTTCGGAAAATATTATTGAAATACGTGGACTTACAAAAACGTTCACCACTAAAAACGGTTCATTTATCGCGCTTAACAATATTGATTTGGATATTGAGCGTGGTGAAATATTTGGCATAATCGGACTGTCCGGTGCAGGTAAGAGTACACTCGTGCGCTGTATTAATCGCTTGGAGGCTCCTACCGGCGGCACCATCACTTTCGACGGCAGGGAAATGGGCGCACTTAAAACTAAGGAGCTTAATTCCGTTCGCCGTGAAATGGGTATGATCTTTCAGCAGTTCAACCTTCTGATGCAGAGAACAGCACTGCAAAACGTCTGCTTCCCGATGATAATATCGGGCGTGCCGAAAGCAGAGGCAATAGAACGCGCAAAAGAACTTTTGGGTATTGTAGGCCTTAGCGACAGAATGAATAACTATCCTTCACAGTTATCAGGCGGTCAGAAGCAGAGAGTGGCGATCGCGCGTGCACTTGCAACTAATCCAAAGGTGTTGCTTTGTGACGAGGCGACTTCTGCGCTCGACCCCACTACGACACAATCGATCCTCAGTCTCATTCGCGAGATCAATAAGACAATGGGCATTACCGTTATTATAATAACTCATGAGATGTCTGTTATTGAGCAGGTTTGCCGCCGTGTTGCAATAATTGATAATTCGCAAATAGTTGAAGTCGGACGTGTCGATGAGCTTTTCCGTGCACCCAAAACCGATATTGCTAAAAAGCTTATTTTCCCCAACGGCGAAGTAATATCGAATAATCTGTCTGACACTCACGGTGAAAAGAAGTGCGTGCGCATCGTATTTGACGGAAAATCATCCTTTGAGCCGGTTGTTTCAAATCTTGTTTTGGAATGCGGCGTTCCTGTCAATATACTCTTTGCCAACACAAAGAATATTGACGGAATTGCATACGGCCAGATGCTTTTACAGCTGCCCGATAACGAGCTTGCCCAAAAGCGAGTTTTGGCATATCTTTCGATGAAAGAAATTTCTTATACGGAGGAAACGGCCAATGTTTGAACAAATATTTCAGCCCGGTATGCTTGAGCTGTTCGCGATCGGTATACTTGAGACGATTTACATGGTTTTGGGTTCTGCCGCAGCGGCATATTTGCTCGG
This sequence comes from Eubacteriales bacterium, assembly GCA_045536155.1. Taxonomy (GTDB): domain Bacteria; phylum Bacillota; class Clostridia; order Oscillospirales; family CAG-272; genus JAZQNC01. Next base: position 4,227 of record JAZSMZ010000028.1, on the reverse strand, counting down.
ACTCCCTGTAGGAATTTTGCTTTACATAACCGATAAGGATGGAATTAAACCGTGTAAGGCTCTCAATGCAATTGTCGGTATAATTGTCAACCTGCTTCGCTCCATACCGTTTATTATACTTTTGATATACGTGATGCCCTTTACAAGAGCGGTTGTAGGAACAACCATAGGTTCAACTGCTACAATCGTTCCCCTCGTTATATCAGCCGCTCCCTTTGTGGCCCGAATGGTTGAATCCTCACTTAAAGAGGTAGACAAGGGTGTTATCGAAGCCGCTCAGTCGATGGGTGCTTCTGAAATGCAGATCATCTGGAAGGTGCTTTTGCCCGAGGCCACACCGTCTCTTCTCGTCGGCGCGGCAATTACGGTAACAACAATTTTGGGTTACACGGCCATGTCCGGCTTTACCGGAGGCGGCGGTATAGGAACTATCGCGATCAATTACGGCTATTATAGATATAATTCCGACGTTATGCTTGTAACTGTAATTATCCTTGTAATAATAGTTCAGATCTTCCAGGAGATCGGAATGCGCGCCTCAAAGCGCATTGACAAACGTTAAGCAGCGCATAATTTTTAATTTATAAATTCTAGGTGAAAAAAACAAATGAAAAAGATTTTTGCTTTAATTTTGGTGCTTGTTTTTGCTCTCGCTCCCCTCACCGGATGCCAGACCAAAGACGATAAGACAATCACCGTAGGTGCTTCTGTAACTCCTCATGCAGAGATTCTTCGCATCGCTCAGCCTTTGATGGAAGCTAAGGGTTACAAGCTTGAAATCAAGGAATTCACCGACTACATCCTTCCCAACACCAGTGTTGAGAACGGCGACCTCGATGCAAACTACTTCCAGCATCAGCCCTACCTTGATAGCTTCAATGCAGAGAATAAGACTCACATCGTTTCCGTTGCAGCTATCCACTACGAGCCCTTCGGCAACTATGCAGGCAAGTCCGCCTCACTTGATGACGTTAAGGACGGCACAAAGATCGCTATTCCCAATGACGGCACAAACGAAGGCCGCGCCCTCTTCCTTCTCCAGGATCTCGGTTACATAACCATGAAGGAAGGCATCAGCTTCGAGGCTACCATCCTCGATATCGCTGAATACAAGGTAAACATTGAGATTATTGAGCTTGAAGCTGCACAGCTTGTACGTTCTCTCGAGGACGTTGATTTTGCAGTAATCAACGGTAACTACGCACTTCAGGGCGGTCTTAACGCTGCTGACGACGCTCTCGCTACCGAAGCAAAGGATTCTTCCGCAGCAACAACATATGCTAACGTTCTTTGTGTAAAAGAGGGCAATGAGAATAATGAAGCAATTCTCGCTCTTATCGAGTGCCTCAAGAGCGAAGAGGTTCGCAAGCACATCAACGACAGCTACGGCGGCGCAGTCGTTCCCATGTTCTGATAATAAACAACAAAAAAAGATGACATCGTACGATGTCATCTTTTTTTGTTTAAATCCATATAGCTTTGTAAAATAAGCTGTGCAGACAGGGTATCAACCGTATCCTTGCGCTTTTGACCGCGAGTGTTGGTGTCGTTCATGATACGGTGAGCATTCATTGTTGAAAGACGCTCGTCGTACAGTACTGTTTCAATGCCGGTGGCTTTTGAAAGCTTTGAGGCAAATGCAGTTGCCTTTTCGGATCGCGGTCCGCGGCTACCGTCCATATTAATGGGATTTCCGACAACGATGATTTCAATATCATCGTATTTTTTTAGCTCTTCGGAGATGAGCGCAATAAGCTTACGATCGCCCTCGGCGCGTACAGTTCCGATTCCGACCGCAATGATTCCCAATGGATCGCTGATCGCAAGACCGGTACGTACATCACCGTAGTCGATGCAGAAAATTCTTTTCATCTGTATTCCTCCGCCGAAAAATAGACGGGTAAACCGAGTCTGTCCTCGAGATATCCCTCTCGAATGCGCAAAATCCATTCGTAAATGTCATCATAAACCTGTTCGCGTCCTATTTCGTTAAGGACCTCGTGACGCATTTCGGGATAATTCCTCATGGAAAGCTCGTACAGCTCGCAATCCTGCAATCTGTCAGCCACAAGCTGAGGCCCGCTTCCGTAATTGCCAACCGGATCGTTAAGACCGTTTAATATCAGCATCGGGAGCCCTCTCGGTACCTCGGGAGCCCAGCTTTCGTCTGAAATATCCTGAAGCAGAGTGAAGAGGTCGTAATACCCGCGCGCAGTAAAATTAAAGGTACAGCGCTCGTCTTCCATATATGCCCTGCGGCTATCGATGTTTCTTGAGAGCCAGGAGGTAGAATCGTTTTCCGATTTGAAACGGTCGTTGTAGCTACCCATAGAAAGCTTTTTGAGCAATTTACTGCGATGCCGCTCGCCCTTCAGGCGAATAATCAAGGACGCAAGTATCTTGGCTGCTTTGAGAGGCTGTTCGCCACCGCTTGTACCAGAAATTATGGCACCGTCTATTGTATTTTTGTATGTGACGATATATGAACGGAGTATAAAAGATCCCATGCTGTGTCCGAGCATGAAATAGGGTAGCGCGCGGAAACGCTTTCTCATGATCGAGCGCAACTCTTCAACGTCATCAACAAGATGTCTTGCCCCGTTTTCATGTCCGAAAAAACCGTAGTCATCAGTATCGGAAATACTCGCACCGTGTCCTAAATGGTCAGAGCCGCAAACAATTACGCCTTTTTCACAAAGATACTCGGCAAATTCATGATATCTGTCGAAAAACTCACACATACCGTGAATTATCTGCACGATTGCAATGGCTGGTGATGTGGGTGTGTAAACTGAATAGGATATATTATGCTCGCCGTCTGATGATTTAAAGGTTGATGTAGTCTTTGTGTATGGCATATCGGTCACCTTTACATTTAAAAATCAGAGTTTGAAATCAATTTCGTTTTCGGAAATGAATTTTTGAATATCAGCAACGGAACGGGGGAGTGATCGCGATGCTCCTTCGCCTTGCTGGGTCATATTCTCAACGATCGTTGCAAATTTTGTTGCCCTCTCGATGCTTTTTTTTCGTATATATTCTGCGGTAAGAGTTGCAGAAAAAGCATCAAAGGCCGTAGAAGGATCGTTAACCTGCGTTGCTGACGGTTGAGTGTACAGGCGAAGAATCATATTGTCGGAAATATATGTGTTTCCGTTCTTGAGCTTAATAACATAGTACTTGGCATCTACCACGTTCGCGAGTGAGATGAATGCCTTGACCATGGTATTTTGCTTGAAGTCGGTTATGCCGGTATACTTAGCGACAGCGTCTTCGGATGCAATGAAAACTTCCGACCTCGCAAGTCGACCCACTTCGGGCTTTGGCATTGAAATACCTGTTGTTGAGAAAAGCGGAATACCTTGGCTTCGTGCAAACTCAGAAGCGGCGATAGCAACGCGCTCGGGAACCGAAAGGTTGAGCAGTACGGCATCGGGAAAACAGGTCATAGCGCTTTCTACGTCTTCCTCGGAAAGCTGATTGTTTGCGCCTTCATAAACGATGGTTCTGTTTGATTCAGAAGCCGTTATGATTATCGAATCAAGGCCTGTAAATCCTCTCGGCTCAAAGGTGACGAATCTTGTGTCGATCTTATTGCGAACGAGGAAATCGTTAAGACGTGTTCCGTTAGCGTCGCGTGCTATGCGTGTGCAGAGTATCGCATCAATATCAAGGCGGGCGAGCATCAAAGCACTCAAAGTGCCGCTTCCGCCTGCTGCAAAGCGGTAACCGGGGCCGGTCGTGATCTTGCCGGCATCGGGAAGCTCATTCATAAATAAAAGTATATCAAGACATGAGGGCCCAATAACCAAAACCCGTGTTCTTTCCGGCATGATCATCAATCCTTTCTTACGTCAATTAATAGTTGAATGTATTATCTTTGGTTTTGATAGTAACGTGGTTTACGTTGTCTTCGCTGGCCTCAACACGACCTACAATCTGAGCGTCAACGCCGTATTTTTTGGAGATTGCGATGAACTTATCAGCCATTTCGGGAGCGCAATAGAGCTCCATGCGATGACCCATGTTGAATACCTGGTACATCTCCTTCATGCCGATGTCGCCGTTTTCAGCAATAGCGGCGAAGAGCGGAGGAATCTCGAAGAGGTTGTCCTTTATGTAGTGCAGACCTAATCCGAAATTGCGGCATTTTACCTGTCCGCCGCCGGTGCAGTGGATGATACCGTGAACATCGGAGCGGTTTTCCGAAAGGATCTCGCGAATAAT
>JAZSMZ010000015.1:0-2547 GCA_045536155.1 Eubacteriales bacterium | reverse complement strand
GCAGGGGTTCCCCGAAGCGAATGAAATGAGCTTTGGGGGTTCGCTGCGTAGCGTGACGGAGGGATTGTAAAAGGTTAGATTATCGCTCCAAACAATCCCTCAGCCGCCTTCGGCGTCAGCTCCCTTTACACAAGGGAGCCTTTGGTTTGTGCAAGCCGTTTATTTGCAAATAGACGGAAATTGGGTTGTAGTCTTTAATTAAGGCATACGAAGCACTGCATTTGTGGACACAAACGCAAAAGACACATACTTTTTTTCAAGATATGCCGTGTTTTTGAAAACTGTCCTTTAGAGTACAGCTCTATAGGCACACCTTTTTTACACTTTGATGTTGCAATTTTAATAATTGTTGTGGTATAATGTAAAAAAATAATAGAACACCCGAAAGGATGGATTAAAATATGTCTCTTTTTATCGCTCTTACCTTTAACGATGAAGTTAAAAACAATATCTGCGAGCTGATCGTTCGCCTCCGTTCCAGCTCTCTTCAGGGCAAGTTCTCCTCCCGCGCAAATCTGCAGTCCACCCTCGTTTTCATCGAAGATCACGCTGATATCGATGCTATCAAGGCCGCAATGGACGACATCAAGGCCGAGCATTTTACTCTTGACCTCGGCGGATACGGCATTCTCAAAAAGCGCACCGGTAACGTTCACTGGGCAGGCATTCGTCACAGCGACAACCTCGACGCTCTCCGCGAGGAGCTCTTTGAGGCCTTCAAGGCACACGGCGTTCCCTGCGATACCGAAGCAGAGTTCAAGCCCTACCTCATTTTGGGTCGCGACGTTGTCACCGCTCAGACCTTCAATCCCGCAACCTTCCTTCGCTCCGTTCCCAAGCAGCAGCAGGAGGTTGTCGATATCACTCTCATGCAGAGCGGATACGATGCCGAAGGCAAACAGGCATACACCCCCCTCTACGTTAAGACCCTCGCGTAATTTATATGCAAAACTCAGCCGGAGATGCTCACATCTCCGGCTTTTGTTGTTTTTTATATAAAACGCTTTAGAAGACGAAAATTTTTATTCAAAACTCTTTACAACGTGAAAGTTTTGTAGTATAATGTTGTTACACGTTAATACGTTAAAACACGAAAGGTAGATATTTGTTATGTCGAGTAAAGAAAAGCTTCGCGATGAAAGAACAGATTTTCTCTTTGCCGCAATTTTAGAGCTCCAGGATTTAGATGAATGTTACAGCTTCTTTGAGGATCTTTGCACAGTTGCCGAGCTCCAGGAAATGTCCAAGCGACTTCTGGCCGCAAAGCTTCTGAAAAACAATCACGTTTATACCGACATCGCCGAGCAGACAGGCCTCAGCACCGCCACAATCAGCCGTGTAAACCGCTGTCTGAAATACGGCAACGACGGTTACCTTTCCGTTCTCGAGCGTCTTGAACGCCGCAACAAATTCCATCGCGGTTAATAGATGAGTAATATATACAGTGCACTGGCGCCATTTTACGATTCGCTTATGGTCGATGTCGATTACGGCGCTTTTGCTGATTATATCACCTCTCTTTTCGATCGCGCCGACAGAAAGATCGAGCGCATCCTCGACATCGGATGCGGAAGCGGCTCGCTGACAATCGAGCTTGAAAAACGCGGATACCACATGATCGGTGCCGACATATCGAGTGAGATGCTCGCCCTCGCCGACCGAAAAAGCCGCGACGCAGGATTTAATATCCAATACGTCTGCCGTGACATGCGCGACATCACGCTGGCGAACAAGGTCGATGCGGTAGTGTCCTGCCTTGACTCGATCAACTACCTGACTCACGGGCTCAACCGATGCTTCAGATCGGTCTTTGACTGCCTCAATTCGGGCGGATTATTCATTTTCGACGTCAACACTCCCGAAAAGTTCAAAAACGTATACGGCCAGCGCGATTATATCATCGAAAATGAAAGTGTAACCCTCGCCTGGCAGAATGATTTCAACGAAGAAAGCAAGATTTGCGAGTTTTATCTCTCGTTCTTTATCGAGCAGTCCGACGGATCATACATTCGCCGTGACGAAACGCAGTACGAGCGCATGTACAGCTACTGCGAGATCCGTGCCGCCCTTCTGCGTGCAGGACTTCTGCCGATTTTTGAAGAAGACCGCTTCGACGGACGCCGACACTTCGTTGCAAAAAAAGTATGATTATTTTAAAAAGCCATCTGCATATGCAGATGGCTTTTTAATTTCTTTAAACAAAGAGAAGCATCTGAATACAGATGCTTCTCTTTCTCGACAAACTTGTTTGGCGTTTAGCCCGTGATACCGGAGCGCTCGATACCCTGGATAAGTGCCTTCTGACCGAAGCAGTATACAACGATCAGCGGAATGAGGATCATAAGACCGCAGGTATTGCGGATCGCAGCCTCATAAAGGTTCTGTCCCGCATACGCGGTGTCGAGCGAACGGGGTATTCCGACAACGTCGGGCATAAGCTTGGGACCCGATGCCGTATAGAATACGTTGGTGTAGAAGTTGTCTGTCCACTGCCAGGAGAAGGAGAAAAGTCGGAGGCCAAGCGGTCTTAGGAAGACAACACTTGAA
>JAZSMZ010000039.1:0-5100 GCA_045536155.1 Eubacteriales bacterium | reverse complement strand
GACATGGCTACGATCCGACTTGCCGATGAGTGGATCGAAGCACGCTCGATCGCGTACATGTCGAGAAGATCGAAATCGAGCTGATTGCAGATGAGGTTGTTGTATGCCGCACGCAGACTGCTCCATGCGGTTGCCGTCGATTCATTTGCATAGGAGGTGTCAATAGCCGATCCGCTTGATGGGATATAGTTTGCCTGCATCGTTTCGATGGGGTAATAAACGGCGATATTTGAAACGTGCTTGCCACCGCCCATAATGCAGTCAATGCGCGCAATGGCATCGTTGCAGTTGCGGTATTTTTCATTTGATATGCTGTCAATAGAGATCTCGGACATGAGTCTGTCAACACCGAGAGCATACTGAGATGCAAGGAAGCAGGACAGCTGTTCTGCGCTGATCGCTTCATCCATCGGATATGATATCTCGCCCATAACGTGAGGACGGTTGTAGGTGTGAGCGATGGAAGAAACCAATTTTGCCGAAAAAGCCTTCGATCTGATCTTTTCGGGAGGCAAAATATCGACCTTTATACCGGGCGCGTGCATGTGACGGAGAAGGGAGAAGTAGTTTCCTTCATAGATGGGGTGATAAAGAATGTTGTCGTCATATTTCAGACTGCCCGAGAAGGGAATTTTAGCCTTTGCGCAAAAATCGGATATCTGTGAAAAGAAGCTTTCCTCAAATATCTCACTCGACATCTCATAAAAATCAAGTCGGGTCTGACGGGCTTCTCTGCTGTCGATTGCAAAAAGATAGATAAGCTTTTTGGTAATGTCGTAGCCGAATTTCGACGAAAAACGGTTTTCTATATCAGCGGACCAGTTGATTTTGGGAAGATTCGAGGCACTTTCATCGCTCATCACGCCCCTGTATGCAGGGCCGGCACTCAAAAATGCCTCAATGTCGGTGCACCCTTCGGCATTTGTCACATAGCGACGGTAGGAACTGTCGATAAAGTGGGATACCGCATCGTGATTTGAAAGGTCGATAAACGATCTTTCATTTACGCAGTCAGCATAATATTTGCGTGCAAACACAACGGCGGTAAGAGGCAAAGAGGTATCGTTTACATCGTGCAGCGAACGAGCGTTTGCGATTCTGTAGACCTTTGTGGGACTTTCGATATTGTCTCGGCTGATCCCGTCAACCGAAGATGTGGAGTAAGCGTATGCGGCGATAATGTCGGTATAGCTTTCGGGAAGATCGATTTCAATCTTTTCACCGGGCATCGCAGTCTTGGATATCAATGATATCGCCTGAGGACGCCATTCGGGGTGCTTACAGAGCATTTGGGCGGTTGCGCTGCCGCTATCGTTTGCCTCATCATCGTAAATACAGACACGGAGCCCCATTTCGTTGCAGAGCTGCAGGGTATATCGCAAAATCTGCCATTCCTCGGCATTTTCGAGGTGATCGCAGGGGGAAACGTTTGTTGCAATACCGCCGAATCCCTGCGCTTGAAGAGAGATCAGACTATCGCGTATGATCTGCTGCTTTTTCGCAATAGTATCGAATCTGTCGTAGGGAAAAGCACGTATTATTTTAAGCGGTCTCGATTCGTTTTTTGTCAGGAAATTCTGTTCGCAAAGCAATGAAATGTCCATAAAATAAGCATGCGTTATCGTTTAAGATGAACGTCCTTTCGTCGTATTGTTTAGTATGAAATACAGGTCGGATTTATCGTGTGACGTATTAATTAAAACGGAAATTTGTATTGACAAAATAAATTGTGTAATGTATAATGTTCGCATATACGTCCTTAGGTAATTATAGCTTATTGAGCGGCTTTTGTCAACCGAGAATATTATTCGCTTCTATAATATCTTTGACGTAAAAATATATCAAACCTTAGAGAAAGGTATTCTTCCTGAGCGAAGACAATAGTGACTGTTATGAAAAATATAATTAAGCTTTTATTGCTGTCGGTTTGTACTTTTTCTGCATTGTCAATGTATGCCTGCAACGATAATACGCTGCCCGAAAAAACAGAAATACCGCTCGACGGCGAGGTATCAATTTCAAGCGGAAACTCGGAGATTCGTTTGCAGCCCACCGAAAACGGACTAAATATCACTTACCTTGCCACAAAAGCTTCCGAAAACAATTTTGTCGGCGAGGCTTCATCATATGCTTTGCCCCAATGTTATTACGAGGCCGGAAAAATTGACCGCCATGATTTTGTTTGGAATTTTACCGATCGCACCGATATAACCGATGTGATAAACGGCGTTGCAGTGAGCGGCTATAAATTCCGCTTTGACGATCCTGCATGCAGTGCAACGCTATACGTATCGTGCATCAGCCGTGAGAGCCTTGACGGTCCGTTTGAGTTTGTTATGGAATTAACTAACGGATCTGCCGACAGCATCACAATACGCCCCCACGAGTTCTCTTCACTGAGCCTTGCGCAGCTTAATGGGGATACCTCTGTTTTCGCCGTCAAAAAGGAGAGCGGTATGGCAGAGGGATACGTTCATAAGGATGGAACAACCTTTGAAGGCACCGGTATTTACGAGCGAAAGTTGAGTAAATATTACTTCGATTTCCCGGTATGGGTCAACACTTACCAGAACTTTAATATAAGCGGATATTTGCCGATGGTCTACGTTAATAACGGGGACAAAAACGGAGTATATGCAGCTCTTGAATGGTCGAACGGACGTGTTATAGCCAAGGGCAAGAAGGACTACCACCTCACCTTGTCGGTCGATATGGATGGCGTTTCGTATGAAAAGGAAGATTTTTCAACGAAAGTACCCGCATCGGACACCTTTGTGTTCCCCTCGGTGTATTACGGAGTTTATGACGGAACTGTCGATGACGGAAGCAACGTCTTTAAATCCTGGTTTTTCAACTGCAAGTCTCCCGAGACTCTGCGCGAAAATGAAAATGAGCCTTTGACACAAATGGATTACCAGTACGGTCTTGAAGCCGATACAATAGGCGTTGAGGCTATAAAATGGGATTACGGCTGGTGGTCGAATGAAAATGCCAGCGGCAGCACCTGGAAAACCTATGAGGGTTCATGGCAGCTGAGAAATCAGGGTCATATCGACTCTCTTGCAAGCTACGGCTGCACCACTCTTGCCGAATTCGGTAAATTGGCCGAGCAGCGCGGATTAAGCTGGACTATTTATCTGCTGCTTCACGATACTGTTGGTCCCGATATGCTTCCCACCGATGCATTCGGCGAATTCAACTCCAAAACTCATCCCGAATGGTTTTCTGACAGACGCATCACAACCGGACGCAGTGCGGATCTGGGTAATGTAGATTGCGTTGAATATCTTAAAACCGCCATTGCCGATTTCTTTAACGAAAATAATATAACTACCTGGCGCTCCGACTTTGAGCCTATCAGCCATACCTCTGATAAAGAAAACCGCCATGCCGCAAGAGGAAGCGACGTAATGTATTGGTGCACCGTAGGATTCAGAGATCTCGTGCAGTATCTTTACGATAACGTCGAGGGATTCAGATACGAAAGCTGCTCGAGCGGCGGATCGATGAAGGATCTGTTCACCGCTACCCAGGCTGTAGTTATCAACTGCGACGATATTTCCAATTACCTCAGCATGAGAATGTCGTTCTATGATTCGTCATACGTTATTCACCCGTCACAGCTCCAGCTCCCTTTCAATAAGGATACATTTGATCCCGCTATTGAGCAATCTTTCTATCCCGTAGTTGAACCCGACGAGGTTGCAAATGCCGAAAATTGGCGCGACACCATGCTCGATATGGGTTACAGAACGCTGATTTTGGGCGTTCCGATGTTCTCGTCGTGGACGGGGGATACTCCCGTGGATTACGTTTCCGAATACTCGGCAATGTACCGCGAAAAAGTTCGTCCGCTGGTTAGAGACGGTAACCTTTATCACATTCTGCCCAGACCCGACGGAACTAATTGGGACGGTATCATGTACGCCGATCCCGATTCGGATAACGACATCAAGGGCGTTGTTTTCCTCTTCAAGCCCAGCAAGGACGTATCCGACCAATACAATGTTGTAATGAAAGGCCTTGATCCTAAAAAGACCTACTCGCTTGTTTTTGAGGACAGACCCGAGCAAAACACCACCGTGAGCGGTGAGTCCTTGATGAGCGAAGGTATCAACGTCGAAATTCTCGGCGTTGGATCGGAAATTATCTGGATATACGAGGCTTAATGATTTCGGACAAGTACAGAAGATTAGAATACGAGGGCAGTTAAATGACCAAATCCAAGCTCACAAGAGCAATGACGAGCGACGGCTCGGCAAGATTGATATTTGCTGAAACTACGGCAATAGTACAGCGCGCACACGAGATACACGAAACATCGAAGACTATATGCGCAGCTCTCGGACGCGCACTTACTGCCGCATCGATGATGGGATGTCTTCTTAAAGACAAGACCGACACTCTGTCGATACAGCTTCGCGGCGATGGCCCTGCGGGATCTATCGTTTGCATTTCCGATTATATCGGTAATGTCCGTGGATACGTTGCAAATCCCGACGTCGAGCTTCCTCCCAACGATAAGGGCAAGCTGAACGTCGGAGGCGCGATAGGTGAAGGAATACTCACAGTCGTCCGTACCCATGACGGCGGAGAACCCTATATCGGAATTAGCAACCTTGTTTCGGGAGAGATCGCAGAGGATATAACCGAGTATTTTGCCCAAAGCGAACAGACTCCAACCGTTTGCGCGCTTGGCGTGCTCTGTGATAAGGATTGCTCGTGCCGCGCGGCCGGAGGATTTTTGCTTCAGCTTCTGCCCGGCGCGGATGAGGAGATCATACCTAAGCTGGAAGCAAATATTGCTTCTCTTGAGCCTGTCACTGCTATGCTTAGCAGCGGACAGGGTGCAGCTGAGATAATCGAGCGCATATTAAAGGGAATCGAGTATGATCTTTTCGATGAGATCGAGGTCGATTACGAATGCCCCTGCAGCCGCGAAAGCTACGTTCGCGGACTTATGAGCTTGGGCGCCGATGAGCTTTCGAAGCTCGCCGAAGAGGGCAAGAGCATCGAAACTAAATGTCGCTATTGCGGAGCGAAAAACGAGTTTACCGTCGATGAGCTCAACGATATGATAAAAGCAATTAACGACAATAA
>JAZSMZ010000021.1:0-12070 GCA_045536155.1 Eubacteriales bacterium | reverse complement strand
TTCCTAAGACCGCTTGGCCTCCGACTTCTGTCTGCAGCATTTTCTCTAAGTGAACTCTTCTTTGTAACAAGTACCTTTTCCTCGTAGCAAAGGAACATTTCATCGATCTCTTCCTTGTGCTTTTTGTCGGAAATCAAGCTGAAAACGGGTACGATTACAAGCGAAAGTATCATTGAAAGCGCGCCTGCTGTTGTGGGAGAAGTAAATCCCAAAAAGAAGTTAAGTCCGTTGATCGCAACTCCGGAGATCATCGATGCCCAAACGGCAAGTTTTGTTGTTCTCTTCCAGAAGAGTCCGTAGATGAAGGGGCCTAAGAACGAGCCGGCGAGCGCGCCCCAGGAAAGACTCATAAGTGCTGTAATAAACGAGTTGGGGTTAATAGCGATTACAACCGATACAACGATAAACGCGCCGCACATGATGCGTATCCAGAGCAGCTCGCTTTTGGACTTGATATTGGTAAACGACTTTACAAAGTCTGAAATGAAGGTTGATGCCGAAGTTAATACGAGAGATGCCAGAGTTGAGATCGATGCCGAGAGCACCACTAAAAGCACAAGTCCGATAAGCACGTCGGGAAGCGCTTTTTGTATCATTGTGGGGATTATTTCGTCAAATACTACTGTGTCAGCATCGTAGTAAAGACGTCCGAATCCGCCGATAAAGTATGAACCACCCGCAACGATAATTGCAAATGCGGTGGAGATGACAGTTCCCTTCTTAATTGCACTCTCATCCTTGATTGCATAGAACTTATGAACCATCTGAGGAAGTCCCCAGGTACCAAGGCTTGTCAAAAGAACTACCGAAAGAAGCTGGAGCGGTTCAGGTCCGAACATTGATGTAAATGCACCCTGCATTTCGGGAATTTTCTCGCTTTCAACCTGAGACAGTGCTGTGATCGCCTCGGAAAATCCGCCTTTACCGTTGAGTACGCCGGCCACGATAAGACAGATGCCGACGAGCATTACGATACCCTGGATAAAGTTATTTACTGCGGTTCCCATGTATCCGCCTGCCACAACAAATACGGCGGTCAGAAGGGCCATGCCGAAGATGCACCATTTGAAATCAATGCCGAAGGACATTGCAAAAAGTCCGGAAAGTCCCTTATAAACCGACGCGGTGTAAGGCACGAGAAAGACGAATATAATCACCGAAGATACTATCTTCATCGGCTTGCTAAAATAGCGGCGAGAGAAGAATTCGGGCATGGTCGATGCGCCCAGCTTATTTGTCATAACTCTCGTACGGCGTCCGAGAATGATCCATGCAAGAAGCGAGCCGATAACTGCATTTCCGATACCGATCCAAAGCGACGATATACCGAACTGCCAGCCGAACTGACCTGAATATCCGACGAATATCGTTGCAGAAAAATATGTAGTACCGTAGGCAAAGGCAGAAAGCCAGGGTCCTACATTTCGTCCGCCGAGAGTAAATTCATCGGCTGATTTTGATCTCTTACTGTAATAGAGTCCGATACCTATCGACACGATAAAAAAGACAGATATCATTAGAATTTTCCAGAACATTTCAATTGCTCCTTTCTTTTATAAAAAAAGCCCTCTGCGATCTCTCGCAGAGGGCGTAAATTACGCGGTACCACCTCATATTTGCCTTGTGAAAAAATCACTCAGCCTCACAAAGTACGGGACAATGCCTTATACTTCGAACGCTTTAACGGTCGTCTTCCGTCACGGCCTACTCGCGGTATCTCGCTTTCGGTGTGCTGCTCTTGTGATGTAACCTCAAACAATCGGAAATGCGCCTCTCATCATCCGGCAGCTTTCTGTAGATCCGTGTTCTGTTTGAGTCAACACAACCGATTCTCTTCGCACAAATTGATACACAGTGCGTAATCGAAATATGTTGCTCACAGTCAATGCATTTGCTTTATTGTCGTTATAATACCACTAAAATTATGATTTGTCAATATTTTCGCCAAAAAAACTTTAACGAATTAGCACAAAAAAATACCCACCGAGCCGTGTGAGCCAAATTAATAAACCCTGCTCATGCAAGGTAGGTGTCCTCTCCTAAGCTTTGTATGCTCCCAACTTCCCATAACGGACGTGGCAATGCAGGTCCGATTGAGGAGGTCTGCTCCCGGCTTTCGGAAGTTTATCAAGACTCCATTTAATCTTTGTGGGTTTAATTTGCATCTCATCACGCACTAAGCAGGAATTTTGATCTGTTATGCGTTTGTTATATTCTATGTGATTCGTTCATTAAATATTCCGTCCCGATCACGTTTTTATTATACCACAAAGTATGAAAAATATAAACAGTATTATAGTACAAATATAATCAAAAAACTTTGTCAAATTTGTATACTCATATAAAACAAAAAACGCCCGCGTCGGGCGTTTTTTCGTTTGACTTTTTAGTTGTCGTAGTCGATGTCGCCGAAAAGCTCGTCATCGAAAATGTCGGCAACGCGGTCGAACTCGTCATCGTCGGTGATGGTTGCGAGAGTTTCGTTTCCTTCCTCGTCGATAACAGACTTCAAAATTACATATTCGTCATCCTCGTTAAGTCCGATCGGAACGAGAGCGATATATGTGTTTCTGCCGATAACCTTGGTTCCGAGAAGCTCGAACTGATTTTCGTGACCGTCTTCGTCAGTCAATGTGTATATTTCATCGCCGATAAAATCTTCAGACATGATAAAATACCTCCGTTAAAAATAATATAAACACAGTTTGTTTTATTATATAATGTTTGTTTCAATCTGTCAACTGTTTTGCGTATTTTTTTATTCAAATAACCTTATTCGCTATCTTTTGAAGCCATTGCGGCGTCTTTGGGGCATACTTTTGCGCAGATGCCGCAGTCACGGCACTTCTCGGCGTCGATCGAAAACTCGCCGATGTCGCTTATCACAACAGCGCCGAAAGGACACTCGACGTCGCAGGTTCCGCAGGATATGCACTTGGATCTGTCTATAATGTGTGCCATAATTTTAACCTTTCCCTGATTTATCAGCTGTCTTTTCTTGCTTTTTTACGGTGCTTTAACATTCTGAGCTTCATATAAAGCTTAGGAAGATGATTTACAAGGAAATCCTTCAGATCATTACGAACGGCGGCGTAGCAATCATGCAGCCATACATAGAATTTGTAGGGCACGTGCTTACCTGTAACTCGCTTATCAAGCCACTTTTCGTATATGCCGCCAAGCCATTTGGGCATTGCGTATGCCCATTTGTAGCGCTTTACAAAATGCATGAAATACGCCTCGATAAAGAGCACCTGCTCTTCGGGGAACTGAGGCTGAACCAAAGGTACGCGGCGCTGAGTAAAATCACCCTCGGGAATAAATCCCGCCTCTTTAGATATTTCGTAAAGAGGTGTGCCCTCGTAAGGATAGAAGATATTGGGAATCGTGCGGTCACTCTTGATCTTAGCATTGAGCTTGATCGTTTTGAGCGCCTTATGGATATCCTCATGCGGCAAACCGATGATATTGTACGTCAGCTGAGCGATGCCGTATTTATGGAACCAATCGGAACAACGAATTATCATCTCGTCGGTCTGATAGCGGCGGAGATATTTGAATCGCATCTCCTGATCGCCGCTTTCAAGGCCCATATCGATGGTGTAAAATCCGCATTCCTTCATCTTCTTAACCGTTTCCTCGGTCAAAATATCGAAGCGGATATTACCTGTGCAGGGCAAGCCGATCTCCTTCTTATAAAGCTCGATGAACTCATCAAACCACTCGGGGAACATATTGAAGATCGCATCGCGGAAATTGATGAACTTGATCTTGGGATGACGGGAAATGAGCGTTTTGAGGTAGAGTATCGCATTCTGGGGAGAACGGAAGCGCGCGTATATCTTCTTATTGGGATATACCTTACGGAAATTGCCGTTACCGCAATATGTGCAGTTATAGAAGCATCCGCGGGATACTACAACGATTGCAGTGCCAACTTTATATGATTCGAGATTGTCATAGTCAAAAAGTTCAAAATCGGGAATGGGAAGCTTATCGAGATCCTCGAAGAGAGGACGAATGGGATTCTTTTTAAAGCTTCCGTCTTCGAGCTTGAAATAAAGGCTCTCGACGTTTGTGTAATCCTCGCCTGCGGTCATTTTATCGCAAAGCTCAAGCTCGGCATATTCTCCGTCACCGACGCAGACGCAATCGATGCCGTCAACTGCAAGTACCTCATCGGGAACGAGCGTCGGGTGATAGCCGCCGGCAATAATGAAAGCGTTGGGGCATACCTCACGCGCCCATTTAACGTAGGTACAGCAGTCGGGGAATGCGGTGGTTCTAATAGAGAAGCCTATTATATCGTATTCGCCCTTTTCGTCTTTATTCTGAAGCGCAAGAAGCTTTGCTTTGAATTCTTCTTCGTTATGGAGATAAAGAAGATGATAAAGCTCGCAACCGTGACCGCCCTGCTTTAAAACGGCGGAGATCGAAGCGAGACCCTCCATATAGTTACCGCCGCTTACCTTTGATTTTATATCGCGGTCGGTATAGTCGGGATAAACAAGCAGCATTCTTGCCTTTTTACCGTTAAGATTTTTCATCCTTGATTTTCTCCGTGAAAAACTTTTATTTCATCTATCCATTATAACATACATTCGGCGAAAAAAGCAACTGTTTTATAAAAATTAAAATTTATTGCTCTGCAAAAATAATAACGGGCACGGAAGACAAGCCTCCTACCCGTTTTTGATTATGTAAATGCTTTAAACCGCGATGTCAAATCAGCAGAACCACCATACCTGCTTATTGAGAATAACGCAGATAAGGTCGATGATCCATACGAAAGGTGCGCAGAAGAAAAGAATGATAGAAACAACGATTCCTACAGTATTCTTTGCTTCAAGGCTTCTTAAGAGACGGTAAACGGTCCAAACAATGTCGAGCGCGGGGATGCAGAGAATGATCTTAACTATCCACGGAAGATCGTCAAACAATTTGATAGCTTCTTTCATGGTAAACCTCCAAAAATAAATTTTGCTTTCAGCTATATACATTATACGACATATATTGACATAATGCAAGTACTTTTTGACAATTTGTTAAAAAAATCATAAAATAAAAGAGCAGAGAAAGTTCACTTCTCTGCTCTTTTCGTTATATCGTCAGTTAAATCAGCCGATTATAATGCCTACGGTATTATTGTCTGCCATAAACTCAACAGTCTTGCCAACAAGATCGCCAAGCTTGATGCTTTCAACGGTTGTGCCATCCTTAACTGTGATACAGAGAGTCTGGCTTGTGATCGCGTAGGTGTTATCGCCTATGGTTACTGTCGACGAGGTAAATCCGTTTACAGTACCCGAAAGGAGCTGACCTTCTGTTGCAAGGATCTCGCCGTTAGCAGAGATCACACGAACTGCACCTGCTGCGATACCGCTTTCAAGGGTGTGGTAGTTCTCGATCTTACCGGTTGTAAGATTGAGCGCGCTGTACACGTTGTAAACAGTACCGTTGATAAATTCGGTGCCGTTTGCGGCAAGCACCTTAACGTATCCGGTAGTTACGTCGGTACGACCGAGAGTTGCATTGTCGATAAACATATAGCGAAGAGTTTCAACGTCGCCGGTATTGTCTGCAAATATTGCTGTCACCTTTGCGTTTGCCGCGATAGTGATATCGGCGGTGAACACGCCCTTCTTAACATTCCAACCCTTTTCGCCGTTGACAACGATAACGCTGTCCGCATCGGTTACAAAGTTTTTGCCTGCAACGGTGAAATAAGGCTTATTACCGGTAGAAACGACTGTGTTTTCTGCAATGGTTTCATTTATGGCGATGTCGCCGTTTACTGCGAAGGAGCCACTGTCAGAGCCGAAGAGAGTGTATACGTCGTTTGCATCAACGGTGAAACGGTATACCTTGCCCGACTCTGCGTTTGCAGTGGTGCTGACGATCGAAACAGACCGGCCGTCGATGTTTGCGGTCATGGCGTATCTGACGTTACCGCCAACGTATACGGGAACGCTGTTGCCGGTTACTACGAGGTACTTGGCGGTGATCACCTCTTCAGCAGGGTTGATAACCGCAAGCACACAATTGTCGTAAACGATTACAGATGCGTTCTTACCTACCGAAAGCTGAGATGCGATAGACGATGCTTCGATACCCATAGCGGCGTTACCGAGCTTGTAGCTTACGCCGCCGATGGTGGCGCTGTTATCGGTAAGTCTGCTTACGAGCATTTCAGCAGTAGGATTGAGAATAGATTTGATCTCGAGCTCGCGATTAGCGGTATTGAAATAGTAGAGTACGAAATTGCCGTTTTCGGCGCCGATCTTGTTGTCGAATCCGCCGGTAAGCTCTTCTGCCTTAAGGCCGCCTGCAATGTTGATGCCGTTAGCGGTCATATTGAGCTTGCCGAGAGAATAGGGCTTGAGTATCGCAAGCGCGCCGTGCTCGTCGGATGTGATAAGCTTTATCTCATAAGCGCCGAGCTTGGATGCAAGAGCTTCAAGTGTTTTTACCTGGCTTACAGTTCCGTTTTCGCCGTAAGCAAAGATGCAAAGCTCATTGTCGTTTGTCGAAAGGCTGTCAGACTTGTTTTCAACAAGACGATACTTAACAGAGTTGATGATAACGTATCCGTCTTTGATCTCGGCGTCAAAGAACATCTTTTCACTGTCAATGGGTGCAGAGCCGAAAACGTTTACGTTTTTACCCTGAATGCGCGTCGCTGCTCTGAAGGTGCGGCCGAGCCACTCATCTGCATTGCCCGATACCTCAAGCTCTGCAAACGGAACAGTGATCATCTCTTTCTTCGCGTTTGTAAGAGATACATAATCCTTCTTCACTACGGTATTGACGCCTTCAAGTGCATAATGATTTGTTGATGCCAGAGTCCATTCGCCGATCTCAAAGCCAAAGACATGCTCGGCAATTGTTGTTTCAAGAACGTATATGCCGTTGGAAGTCTTGGGAACAAGATACTCTGCGGTCAATGCATTGTACAGCATTGCGGCCGTCTCTCCGCGAGTAAGGACTGCGGTGTTGGGAAGGTGCTCAAGGTCCTTATCCAAGCCAAGCTTTACTGCGGCTTCGACGTAGGTCCAGGGATAGCCCACATCCATTTTCTTGTTGGAGTGGCCGAGGGCACGGACAAGCATGGTAAGCGCATCCTGCTTTAAAATGCCTCCTGTCGGCTCAAATGTGGTATCGCTCGTACCGATGATGATACCGGCAGCATTGGCCCAGGAGATCGCACCGTGATAAGTGCTGTCGTAAAGGTCGGTGAACTTTGTGGAGTTCTCTTTACCGGCATCCTGTCTGCCAAGCATGGTTCGGAACATGAGCAGAGCCATCTGTTCGCGTGTTACCTTTTCATTGGGCGAGAACTCGTTTTCGCTCGTTCCCACAATAATTCCGATGTCCGAAAGGACGTCGATCTGCTCGCTGAAATCCGAAACGTCTGCAAATTCCTTTGCGGAAATGCTGACACATCCGACCACTGCGATAAGCAAGGCAGTTGCTGCCGCAGTAAACGAGCGTAGATATTTGCGTATAGTTGTCATTTGTTTTTTCCTCCTAATAATACAACTTTGCACGGCTCTCGTTTGCCGCGTGACCATAATAGCACAGTCGGTCGACCGCATCAACGATTTTTATGCATATGTAATATATTTGACATCTGCATTAACGGTTTGTTTATTGATTTTGCTTAATTTTCCTAACAAGAGAAAATAATGAAACAACTTTTTAGGCTTTTTTCATCTTTAAATATTATATAGAGGGGTGCCATGGACCCACTTGTTAATTTTTTGTTTCGCATTTTAGAAAAACGGAGAAAACAGGAGAAATAACGAGATTTTAAGAGATGTTGATATTATAAATTAATTTTTTGGGATTTTTTTTACAAAATGGCTTGACATACTGAAAAAGTGGTGCTATAATATTGCATCGTAAATAAAGATTACTAAATTGGAGGAAAAAATCAATGTCCACTTTCATGGCAAAAAAAGAAACCATTGAGCGCAAGTGGTATCTTATTGACGCAGCCGGCAAGCCTCTCGGAAGAACCGCAGCTGCTGCAGCTACCATTCTTCGCGGTAAGCATCGCCCCGAGTTCACTCCTCATGTTGACTGCGGCGAATTCGTTATCATCGTAAACGCTTCCAAGGCAGTTCTGACCGGTAAGAAGCTCGAGCAAAAGTACTATCGCCGTCACAGCGGTTATGTTGGCGGTCTTAAGGAAGTACAGTACAAGACCCTCATGGCTACCCGCCCCGAGCTCGCTATGCAGCTCGCAGTTAAGGGTATGCTTCCCCACAATCACCTCGGTTCTGTTTCCATTAACAGACTTAAGGTTTACGCAGGTCCCGAGCACAAGCAGCAGGCTCAGAAACCCGAAACTTACAACTTCTGACGATAACATAGAAAGGAAAGATGATTAAAATGGCTATTAATTACGCATCTGACAAGCCTTATTTCTACGGTACCGGCAGAAGAAAGCACTCCGTAGCACGTGTTAGACTTGTTCCCGGAACAGGCGCCGTTACCATTAACGGACGCGACATCGACGACTATTCCGGTCTCGAAACTCTCAAGCTCATCGTTAACCAGCCTTTTGGTATAACCGGTACTCAGGGCAAGTTCGATATTATCTGCCGTGTAAACGGCGGCGGTTTCTCCGGTCAGGCCGGTGCAATCCGTCACGGCGTATCCCGCGCACTTATCAAAGCTGATGAAAACTACCGCGCAGCTCTCAAAAAGGCCGGCCTTCTCACTCGTGACCCTCGTATGAAGGAAAGAAAGAAATACGGTCTCAAAGCAGCTCGCCGCGCACCTCAGTTCTCCAAGCGCTAAGTCTGCATCAATACAAGTTATTTCATATACGACAAATCGCGGAGAATTATACTTCTCCGCGATTTGCCTCTATATTATACGATCGCACCTCGTGCGTTTCAGAAAGGTCAGATATGTACCTAACAATTATCTTTGCTAGGCAGTATTCCTTTTTGGTGACAGAGTTATGACAGATAAACAATTTGCTATTTCATTAAAGAGGACAGCGCGTTTACCGGCTGCCGTTGCAGTAATGGTCATAGCAGTTATTTTGTTCGGAGCGTTCAATTTAATTGAAAGCATCCTACCTTTAGGATTCACGACCACTCACGATCTGTCTTCGGGCGACTACTCGGCCCAAAATCATATCTTTGAAGAATATGCCCCTTCTTTTAACGTGACTTTAGAGTTCTACAACAAAAAGTCGCTGGTTAACACCTCAGCTGTTACGGTTGGTGAGTTTCTTGAAAAGCAGGGCATTTACGTTGACAGCAACGACAAAGTCAGCGAGAGTCTGGACACCATGCTCGAAGAGGACATGCACCTCACCGTTGACAAAATCGATGAATATACTATTGAAATTACCGAAACAACCGAATATCACACAGTAGTAAACCGTATACGTACCATTCCGGTAAACACGCGTGAGCTTGTTTCCGAGGGAAACAACGGTGTCGTAAACAAAACGATCAAGCAATACTACGAAAACGGCGAGCTTGTAAATGAAGAGCTCATCTCTTCCGAGGTGATCGAGGAGCTTCAACCGAGAGTTGAAAACCTCGGTGTCGGCGGTGTATATTATGCCGCAGACGGAAAGAGCTACAGATACTCATATTACATAGATGTCCTTGCTACCGGATACGGCGGCGAAATTTTCAGCGGTTATACCTTTACAGGTAAACAGGTTGAAATAGGCATGATAGCGGTTGACCCCAATACTATTCCCCTTCGCTCAAGATGTTACGTTGTAAACGAAGAAGGCGATCTTGACTTCGGCGTATGTTACGCTGAGGATACGGGATCAAAAATTATCGGAAACAGAATTGATATCTTCTTTGGCGGAGATGCCGAAGGTGAAGAAAGAGCCCGAATGTTTGGACGAAAAAACGTAAGAGTTTACGTTCTTGTCGGGTGATCATATTTTCGCACATCAAAGGGGCTGTGATCTTTCATAGTCCCTTCTTGCTTTTTGAAGCAAATATTTTGCGCACCCACGCGAGATCTTCTTTTGTAAGTCCTTTGCTTACCGCGAGAAGTGTGACGTACAGCGCTGACGACATAATTATTTTAACAGCAATATCGAAATAGGAAGAACCTTCTGCTACGTGAGTGAATACTGTTATAAAATGCACACACGTACAGCTTGCCATGATGCATAACATAGGCAAGAAAAGTCTTTTTATCAAATTGACTTTTATTCCCGCAATGCTGATAAGACGACCCACACTGAAAGATGTATTGAGAATTTCGGCGGCGAATATAATAAAAATGTATCCAACTATTCCGCTATGCGGCAAGATAAGCCAGACCATGATGCAGCTGAATATGGAATCAGCGATGTTTACTCGCATCGTGTACAGCTGTTCACCGAGTCCCTTCAGCATACCATCAGTGACGTGATCGAAATACATGACGGGAATAAGCGGCGCCATTGCGGCGATATATTTCGACGCTTCGGTACTGCCGTAAAGGCAATCGCCGAGAGGCCCTGATAAAAATACAGTTATTCCTGCGCATCCGACCGAGTATATCAGCGTTATTTCCGATATCTTAGTAATAATGTGATCTATCCGCTTTTTACCGCCTCCGGCCTTTTCTTCAGAAAGCTCGGGTACCAAAAGTCCCGCAAATGAAGATAAAAGAGCCATTGGAAAAAGCACAACGGGCATTACCATGCCGCAAAGAACGCCGTATGAGGCAACGGCAGCTTCTCCTGATGCTCCGCTTTTACTGAGTCCTCTGGGAATCAGCATATGCTCAAGCGATAAAAGTCCCGAGCGAACGTAGCTTGAAAAGGCAGTCGGAAGTGCGATATTCAGTAGCTTTGGAGTGATTTCCTTATTCTCCACCCTGCTCTTTTTGTTTCCTTCGAGTCTGTACAGAATTATCATATACAGACAATAAAGACCTTCACTTACCGATGCACCCAAGCAAACGGAAAAGCACGGATCTTTTTTGAAGACATCGGGTGCAGCCGCACTCAAAAGAATGGCTGTTACCATGATCCTTGCCAGCTGTCCGAATATCTGACCCGATACGTTTCTTGTAACCTTACGTCTGGCATTAAAGTATCCGCCGAGCGCTGAGGACAGCGATACAAAGGGCAGACTGAGTGCGAGCGCATACAACGCGCCTACCGCTCTTTCGTCGTTGATTATGTATAATCCGATAGGCTTTGACAGTACGGTAAGCAAAAAGCTTGCGGCACTTCCGAAAGCAAACGAATAGATGACACATTTTCTCATCGAAGATGAAATATATTCTTCATCCTTCATTCCAAGTCCTTCGGCTGTCAGTCGGGTAGATGCGAGATTTACACCCGAAACGGCCAGCGTGCTCGCAAATCCGTATACAGTCATAATAAGGCTGAAAAGGCCCATTCCCGCGCCGCCAAGCCTATTTGATACAAATACGTTGAAGGCAAGTCCAACTGCCCTCATCAAAAGGGCCGCCGCCGTCATAATGACGGCATTTGCGGCGAATATCTTTGCTTTGCTCATGTATTCCTCGCATCAAAATATAATTTCGGCACCATTCCTTTCATTTCCTGTTATTTAATATCCATTTATTAATTAAGTATTCCTAAAATCTATTTATAAATCAAGGGAGAAAAACCATGGCATTCAAAAGCGAATATTTAAACGAAGTTTACGCGCAGACCTGTGCGCGCAATGCAAACGAGCCCGAATTTCTTCAGGCTGTTCACGAGGTTCTCGAGTCCCTCGAGCCCGTTGTTGAGCGCCGTCAGGATCTTGTTGACGCAAACATCATCGGCCGCATGATCGAGCCCGAGAGATTGGTTCAGTTCAGAGTATCCTGGGTTGACGATAAGGGTAACGTTCAGGTAAACCGCGGTTACAGAGTCCAGTACAACTCTGCAATCGGTCCTTACAAGGGCGGTCTCCGTCTCCATCCTTCTGTAAACTCCTCCGTTATGAAATTCCTCGGTTTCGAGCAGACCTTCAAGAACTCTCTCACCGGTCTTCCTATGGGAAGCGCTAAGGGCGGAAGTGATTTCGACCCCAAGGGCAAGAGCGACGCTGAGGTTATGCGCTTCTGCCAGTCC
>JAZSMZ010000014.1:0-5428 GCA_045536155.1 Eubacteriales bacterium | reverse complement strand
TGGCTACGATCCGACTTGCTACGGAGTCATGCACCGAAATACCTTTTTAAATTCGCCAAAGCTTCTCAGCGCCGATTATTCGATGCGCGAGAAAAAGAATATATTCTTTGCAGGACAGATGACCGGAGTCGAAGGATATCTCGAATCAACCTCTTCGGGCATGGTCGCAGGCATCAATGCCGCACGACGCGCGCTCGGGCTCGACAGCGTCATCTTCCCTCAAACCACCGTTATCGGTGCGCTCGCCGCATACATCAGCGACCCGAACGTCATCAACTTCCAGCCTATGAACGCCAACTTCGGCGTTGTGGCCTCACTTGACAGAAAGGTCAAGGGCGGCAAAAAGGCGCGTCACGAGGCGATCGGAGAGCGTGCCGTTGAAACGATGAGAGAGAATTTTTCGCATCTTTTTGACGAAAACAAGGAAAACTGACCACTAAAAAGATAAAGGAATACATACCATGAAGATAATTATCGATGCAATGGGCGGCGACAATGCCCCGGAGCAAATAGTTTTAGGCGCCATTGAAGGAGCAATCGAGCACGACGTTAATATTGTGCTTGTCGGAAACGAAAGCATCATACGCGATATCGCCGCAAAGCACTCTCTTTGCATCGATGGAAATGACAAGATAGAGATCGTGCACACCGAGGGTGTTATCACCATGGAGGACTCCGCTCTCAGCGTGGTCCGCGACAAGCGCGACTCTTCTATGGGAGTCGGTCTTAAAATGCTTGCCGAAGGCAACGGCGATGCCTTTGTATCGGCGGGCAACACAGGCGCGCTCCATGCAGGATCGTCGCTGCTCGTTCGCCGTATCAAGGGTATTCAGCGATCGGCTATTGCGACCGTCCTCCCCTTTGCAAACCCCACCCTGCTCATCGACTCGGGTGCAAACACCGAAGTTGAGCCCTCTCACCTTTTGCAGTTCGGCGTCATGGGATCCATCTACATGAACAAGGTCATGAAGGTCGAAAATCCCCGTGTCGGTCTGCTCAACAACGGTACCGAGGAAACCAAGGGCACGAAAAAGCTGGTCGAGGCATATCAGGTACTTAAAAATGCAGACACTATAAACTTCATTGGAAACGTCGAGGGCAAAACTCTTCCCTACGGCGAATGTGACGTTATCGTTACCGACGGCTTTACAGGCAACATTCTTTTAAAGAGCGTTGAGGGTCTGGCATCATATTTTATGAAGACGCTCAAAGGTATTTTCATGAAAAATATTCTTACAAAGCTGTCTTCTCTCATCACAAAGAAGCATCTGAAAAACATGAAAAACACCTTTGATGCATCTGCCCACGGCGGAGCACCCCTTCTCGGACTTGCAAAGCCTGTTATAAAGGCGCACGGCAGCTCTGACGCGAAGGCGATCAAAAATGCTATCCGCCAGGCCAAAGAATTTGTATCAAAGGGCGTTATAAACGAGATCGTCGATTCTCTTGCCGCGCTGAGCGCCAAGATCGACGCCGAAAAAGCAGCAATATCCGAGGAAAGCAGTAACAATGGATAAAAAGAATGTTCCGATTGAACAGAATACCGATTTTGATAAATTAGAGCAGGACATCGGTTACAAATTCAAAAACCGTGCACTGCTCTACCGTGCTTTGACCCATTCATCATACACAAACGAGCAAAAGACAAAGGGCAACGTGGCCGAATCAAATGAACGCCTTGAATTTTTGGGCGATTCGGTGCTCTCCCTTATCGTAAGCGAGGATATTTTCAAAAACTATCCGCAGATGCCGGAGGGCGAGCTTTCGCGCATCAGAGCAGGTACAGTCTGTGAGCGTGCTCTCGGCGAATACGCCTCCACCTTCTCACTCGGCTCCTACCTCTTTATGGGCAAGGGCGAGGCAATGACTCGCGGACGCGAGAGAGTGTCCCTCATTGCCGATGCTTTTGAGGCACTGCTTGCCGCCATTTATCTGGACAGCGGCATCGAGGCAACAAAAACCTTCGTCATGCCCTTTATCACAAGCGAGATCGGGCGCATCTTCAAAAGCGGTCACACCGAGGACTACAAAACGATGCTCCAGCAGATCGTTCAGCAGGAGAAGGGCGAGATACTTGAATACGCGCTTGCAGGCATGAGCGGACCAGCTCACGACCGTATATTTACCGTTCAGGCAAAGCTCAACAGCAACATTATCGGGCGAGGTGAGGGTCGCACCAAGCGTGAGGCTGAACAAAATGCCGCATACGAGGCGCTGAAGCTTTTCGGCGCGATCAGCTCAAAGTAATGAAAGACAAAAATAAGCGTCATCGCAATATTCCCGTTTTCATTCCCCATCTCGGCTGTCCGCACGACTGCATTTTCTGCAATCAGCGTACGATATCGGGCAGCAAAAAGTTTGACCGATCGTCGGTTGTGGGTATCATCGAAAGCGTACTTGAAACGATATCGCCCGATGACGAGACAGAGATCGCCTTTTTCGGCGGATCCTTTACGGGAATCGATCGCGGCGACATGATATATCTGCTTGACACCGCGCAAAAATACGTCGATGACGGGAGAGTTGAATCGATAAGGCTTTCCACCCGTCCCGATTATATCGATGATGAGATTCTTGACATTCTCTCGCGCTACTCGGTCAAAACGATCGAGCTGGGCATACAGAGCCTTTCAGACGAGGTTTTGCGAGTATGCGAGCGCGGTCACAGCGCAGAATGTGCGATAAATGCCTGCAAAATGATAAAAAAGGCAGGCTTTACACTCATCGGACAGATGATGGTCGGCCTTCCTTCATCAAATCTCGAAGACGAGCGAGCCACCGCCGAGACAATTTGCCGCATCGGTGCCGACGGCGCAAGAATATACCCGACGGTCGTTTTGAACTCGACCGCTCTTTACAAGATGGCAAGCGAGGGAAAATACCTTCCCTTAAGCGATGAAGAGGCAGTTAACAGAACTGCCGATCTTATCGGGATTTTTGATAAGCACGGTGTTCCCGTGATCCGAATAGGACTTTGCGCATCGGAGGAGCTTTGCGACTCTGTCGGTGCGGGTGAATTTAACGAGGCCATCGGTGACATGGCCCAAAGCGAGGTCTTTTACAGACGTCTCTGCCGTGAGCTTGACATCATAAAAGATGACATTTCGGGCAAATATATCACTGTTTTTTGCCCCAAAGGATGCACATCGAAGGTATCGGGTCACAGCAAGTGCAATAAAAATCGAATTATAAGCAAATATCGGATAAAAAACGTCAAAATAATTGAAAATGACACAATTTCGGGTTATAATATAAAGATAGGATACAACAAGACCCGATAATTTCGTTTTAAATTTTACCCCTTGCACAGGATAATAAATAAAGCATTTTTCAAAAATGCCAATCGGAGGAAAATGTGCGTTTAAAATCACTTGAGCTTGTAGGCTTTAAGTCCTTCCCCGACCGCACCCTGCTCGATTTCAACAGCGGCATGACGGTCGTCGTCGGACCCAACGGAAGCGGAAAATCGAATATTTCTGACGCTATCAGATGGGTTCTGGGCGAGCTTAGCGCAAAGAGCGTTCGCGGAACGAAGATGGAAGACGTCATTTTCAGCGGCTCGGACGGCAGAAAGGCTCTGCCCTATGCCGAGGTAACGCTGACTATCGACAACACCGACGGAGTGGGATCGGGTAAGCTCGATTCGGAATACGACGAGGTATCGGTTACCCGTCGCTGCTACAGAAGCGGTGAAAGCGAATACCTTATCAACCGCAAAACGGCGCGTCTTCGCGACATCGCCGAGCTGTTCATGAATACCGGTGTCGGTAAGACAGGTTACTCTATCATCGGTCAGGGACGTATCGCCGAGATCATATCGCAAAAGAGCGAGGAAAGACGAATCATCTTTGAAGAGGCCGCAGGTATTTCCAAATACCGCTTTAAAAAGAACGAGGCCGAAAGAAAGCTTCTCGGTGTGGACGACAACCTCATTCGTCTTAACGATATTTTAGGTGAGCTTTCCGCCCGTCTCGGTCCTCTTGAAAGAGAATCGGAAAAGGCGAGAAAGTATCTCGACATCTACGAAAAGAAAAAGCAGACCGACGTATCACTCTGGCTTTACGACCTTGATGCCGTCAGAGTTCAGATTGACAAGGTCGAAACAGAATACATATCCGCAAAAAGTCTTTTTGACGACGCCGAGGAAGCGCTCAACACACTTGAAGCGCGCAGCGAGCGTCTTTTCGGCTTAGCTCAGGAATCGAAGCTCAACGCGGGAAGAACAAGCGAGAGGATCGCAGAATACCGCGAGCGCAAGAGCGCGCTTGACAGCGCGAAGATGGTGCTTGACAACGACATTCGCCATCTCGAGCAGCAGATCTCGGATACCAAAAACGAGATCAAGGTAAAAAAGAGCGCGATTATCGAAGCCGAAGAAAGAAAAGAAGCGCAGAAGGCTCAGAGCGCCGAGATCCTTTCGGAGCTTTGCGAGCTTGAAAAGAAATACGAAATCGACAATGCCGCTCTCGAAGAGATGCGCGAAAAGCGTGCCTCTATCGAGATAAAGCAGGACGCTTTGCGCCGCGAGATCGAGCAGAGCCGTCTTTCGCTGAGCGATGCCAAGGTAAAACGTGCCGCACTCGAAAGCTCGATATCGAGCATCGAAGGTCGCCGCGAAAAGCTTACCGAATCGCTTAACGAATCGCGTTCCCGTCTGTCTTTGATCGAAAACCGCATCGCACGTGCCGAAAAATCGCTTAAAGATTACAGCGATAACGAAGAGAAGATCAAATCAGAGCTTTCGGAGATCGAGGGCTCGATCGCATCCAAGCGTGACGAGGCTTTAAAGATCGAAGAAGAGCTCAATGCACTGAACTTTGACAGAATGTCCAAAAAACAGCGTACAGACACTCTGCGCCGTATGGACGAGCTCTTTGAGGGCTATAATCACTCTGTTAAGGCAATAATGCGTGCAAGCGATCACGGCGAGATAAAGGGCATTTACGGTCCCGTTTCGAAGCTTATCGGCGTAAAGGAAAAGCATGCGGTCGCTATTGAAACAGCAGTCGGTGCAAACATTCAGAACATCGTTGTAACCGATGAAACTGCCGCAAAATCGGCGATATCCTATTTAAAGCAGAACAACGCGGGCCGCGCAACCTTCTACCCGCTTACCTCCATCTCCCCTCTTACATTGAACATAGGCCGCGACACCCTTGAAAAATACAAGGGATATATCGGAGTGGCTTCCGAGCTTGTCGAATGCGACAGCAAGTTCACCGCAGTTATCGAGTATATGCTCGGCCGCACCGTCGTTTTCGATACCCTCGAAAACGCAACGGTCATGGCAAAGGCAACCGGATACCGCACGAGAATCGTCACTCTCGACGGTCAGCTGATCAATGCGGGCGGCTCATTTACAGGCGGTTCGGTCAAAAAGGACAAGTCGGAGGCCAAGCGGTCTTAGGAAGACAACACTTGAAACCAA
>JAZSMZ010000023.1:0-34187 GCA_045536155.1 Eubacteriales bacterium | reverse complement strand
CTTACAATCATAATTAGTATATAGTTTATTAATCGAAAGGAATGGCTATAATAAACATGAAAAGATTCAGCAACATAATCTGGGGTATTATTCTGATCGCGGCAGGCGCAGTATTTGCGCTTAATGCTCTTGATATCGCAGATATCAACATCTTCTTCGACGGTTGGTGGACCTTGTTTATCATCGTTCCGTGCGTCATTGGACTGTTTACAGAACGCGAAAAGACCGGTAACATAATCGGAATCGCCATAGGCGTATTTTTACTGCTCTGCTGCCAGGGCATACTCGATTTTGCGATATTCTGGAAGCTCCTTGTACCTGCAATCATCGTCATTATTGGAATAAAGTTTATCATTAACGGAATTGTTGGCAACAAAGCAAGCGAGATCATCGTCAAGCTCAAAGAAGAGGGACGCGAACCCGGTACTGGCAATGCGGTGTTCTCCGGCTGCAATCTCAACTATGACGGCCGTGTATTTGACGGTGCCGAGCTGAATGCTGTTTTTGGCGGAGTTAAATGCGATCTCAGAAAGGCTATCATCGACCGCGACTGTGCCATCAAGGTAACCGCAGTTTTCGGTGGAATTGACATATTGATGCCAGACAATGTTAACGTCAAGGTATCGTCAAACTCTGTTTTTGGTGGTGTATCCAACAAAACAAAGCAGCACGACAACGCTCCCACAATCTACATAAGCGGAAGCTGCATGTTCGGAGGAGTTGATATCAAGTGACATCGTTACAAAAGCTGATAAAGTATATTGCTATTGCCTTTGCTGTTCTTCTGTCCGTCAGCATCATAGGCGGCATTCTGAGCGCTGTTGGAGTAATCGGTTCGATATTTACCGGCGATTCAGCGGCCGGAGAAATGAAATCATACGATATACCATCCGGAATTATTGCACTCGACATCGAGATCGGCGCGGCAGATTTCAGCATTAAAGAAGGCGACAAATTTTACGTTGAGAGCAATCTGAAAGAATTCAGCGTAAAATATGACAACAACACCTTATCGCTCAAGGATAAACAGATAGTCGGAGGCGATTACAAGGGAGCTGTTGTAAATTTATATATCCCGAAAGGAACTGTATTTGAGGATATCGACATCGAAACGGGCGCAGGACGTTTTAACATCGATTCGCTTGAATCAAAGGCGCTGAGCCTTGAGTTTGGTGCAGGTGAAGTCAATATCAAATCGATCACCGCAACGAATTCGGTCGATATCGATGGCGGTGCCGGAAAGATTACAATAGCATCTTCTTCATTTTCAAACCTTGATTTGGACATGGGTGTCGGGCAGCTTAATATGGTTTCGGAGTTGTCGGGAAAATGTTGCTTTGACCTTGGCGTAGGAGAGACAAATATCACCCTCGTCGGAAAGGCTGACGATTATCGTATCAAAGCTGAAAAGGGACTCGGATCGCTCAAGGTGAACGGCGAGAGCGTGTCCGGCTTTGAAAACGGCGGCAATGCTGTAAACTCCGTAGATATCAACGGCGGCATCGGTGCCATTAACATCAATTTCACAAAATAATCAATATAAAAAGGTGCAGAGATCAGATCTCTGCACCTTTTTTGTGCTTTTATATTACTTCAAATACTGATATTCGCTCTGATCGCCAAAGTCGGTCACACCCC
This sequence comes from Eubacteriales bacterium, assembly GCA_045536155.1. Taxonomy (GTDB): domain Bacteria; phylum Bacillota; class Clostridia; order Oscillospirales; family CAG-272; genus JAZQNC01. The sequence continues at coordinate 32,549 of JAZSMZ010000023.1, read as the reverse complement.
AAAAGCTTGCGATGGTGTGGGGGATCTGGATATTCTCAACCGTAATTCCATTGAACAGCTCGCTTCCCTGTCCGTATGCAAAGACATAAACATTCTGGCTTGAATGAGCGGTGCTGTTATAGCTAAACTTGCCCTCCTCATTTTTGCTGATATCGCCTGTCTCGTGGTCTGCTGTGATAAGTACAAAAGTGTTCGGATTATAGAATGCATATTCCATGAACTCTGCGATTACCTGATTGAATCTGACAAGTGAGCGGAATGTACTGATCATATCGTTTGCGTGACAATGCTTGTCGATATGCGCTTCTTCATACATCAAAAAGAAGCCGTTTTCTCCGTCATCAAGCTTATCAAGAGTGTCTCGGACGTTGGTCTCAATTTTATCGATTCCGCCCGAAGAGTATTCATCATAGTCGCAAAGAATTATGGTTCCGCTTTCTTCCGTGAGATGTTTCTGATCGCTGAGAATTCTTGAGCTGTTATTTCTGTCGTTTACATGTGCAGAAAACGCTCCCGGTGTTGCACCGGTGGACGGTTCTGTCGACATTACAGCCGTGTTCTTGCCAAGCGATGCGGCAAGCTCGGTCAAAGAAGTCAGCTTGTTCTGGTATCTGTCAAGTCCGACGTATCCGTTTACCGTCTTATAACCGCAGGAAAGTGCTGTGCCTGCGGCAGCACTGTCGGTGGTGCCGGAAAGCGAATCGGTACGCGCCATGCCCTTACTCGGTAAAAGATATCCGTAGAACTGATTTTCGCTATCGCTGTATTTGCACGATCTTGAGTCATATGCTTCGTAAAGAAGAGTCTGATTGACTCCCATTCCGTCACCGATAAGGAAAATGAAGTTTTCGGCATCCTCGGTGATGGGCTGACAGATCGACACTTCTTTTAAAACCGATGCATGGAAATTGTCCTCGGGGACATACGTTTCTATAAAATAGTATGCCGCCGCCGCGATAATGAAATAGTCACCCTCAATAGCTATCTGCTTATCCTCGGCAAGGATGGCAAACTCAAGACCTTCGGTATCGGCATCAAGTCGGGAGGATATATCGCGCGTTGTTTCGCCAACGATTATCTCATATTCGGCGGTGCTTTCAGCCTTGTCGTCAACAAGCAAAAGATCAAGCCCTGTGCGCGAAAGGATCTCGGATCTTATATACTCTGCCGCACGCTTTGCGTAACCGTCATCCTTTGCAGAATATACGATCGCAAAATTTGAAAGCTCGATATCATTTATATATGATTTTTCAGGATCATTTCCCTTTTCGCCACAGCCTGCAGAAAAGATCATGATGAATACGATCAAAATGCAAATTATTCTTTTCATTTCATATTGCCTTTCGTTTTTGTTTTATTAATGATACCACAGTCGGCAAAAAAATTCAATATCAAACGATAATTTGAGTGATTTTTGCATTGGCAGAGTCTTTCGTAATTGTTGGGACGTAAAAAACGAATCTCCGAAGAGATTCGTTTTTTTATTCAATTTTTTCTCCAGACCATCTTATTCACAACAGACGTGTAAGACTGAATGATCTTTACCACCTTACCCGACACGTTCTCGTCGGTGTAATCGGGCACGGCCATACCGTAATCGCCGTTTTCATTCATCGTAACAGCGGTATCGATCGCCTGCAAAAGGCTGTTTTCGTCAATACCAGCCAGAACGAAGCATCCCTTATCGAGTGCCTCGGGGCGCTCGGTCGAGGTACGTATGCAAACTGCTGGAAAAGCCTTACCGATGCTTGTATAATAGGAGCTTTCCTCGGGCAGAGTGCCGCTGTCCGACACGACGGCAAATGCATTCATCTGAAGGCAGTTATAATCGTGAAATCCAAGAGGCTCATGCTGAATAACACGCTTATCGAGATCAAATCCGCTAGCATCAAGGCGCTTTTTGCTTCTCGGATGGCATGAATAAAGCACGGGCATGTCGTACTTTTCGGCCATCTTATTTACCGCGCTGAAAAGGGATGTGAAATTCTTTTCGGTATCGATATTCTCTTCTCTGTGCGCTGAAAGCAGGATATATTTTCCCTTTTCGAGGCCAAGGCGCGCGTGAATGTCGCTCGCTTCAATCTCATCAAGATTATTACGAAGCACCTCCGCCATCGGCGAGCCTGTAACAAAGGTTCGCTCCTTCGGCAGTCCGCAATCGGCAAGGTAGCGGCGTGCATGCTCACTGTATGCCATATTTACGTCGGATATTATATCGACGATGCGGCGGTTTGTTTCCTCGGGAAGGTACTCATCCTTGCATCTGTTTCCTGCCTCCATATGGAAGATCGGAATATGCAGTCGCTTCGCTCCGATAACCGAAAGGCAGGAATTTGTATCGCCGAGCACGAGCAGTGCATCAGGCTTGATCTCCGCCATCAGGCTGTACGATTTTGCAATAATATTGCCCATCGTTTCGCCGAGATCGGCGCCTACGGCATCGAGATACACCTCAGGCTCAGCGATTTTGAGATCCTTGAAGAACACACCGTTAAGGTTATAGTCATAGTTCTGCCCGGTGTGAGCAAGCACTGTATCAAAATACTTGCGGCACTTATTGATAACGGCAGAAAGGCGTATTATCTCGGGGCGAGTACCAACGATTATAAGCAGCTTTAGCTTGCCGTTATTTTTAAAAGATGTGCTAAAATTCATTTTTTCACCTCAAAAAGGCATTATACTACTGCGGGAGTATAAGTATCGACTATCTCGGAAATTAGCCCACGAACAGCTTCATCGTCGCCTTCATATGCGGTCTTCAGCAGTTTTTGAAGTTTGATAAGAAAGCATTCCTCATCAAATGGGATGGGCGTACCGATATGTATGAGTTGATTTGGCGTAGTCTTTAGTCCCTCTTCGTCCATCAGCTTTTCTTCATAAAGCTTTTCGCCCGCGCGAAGGCCGGTGTACGATATCTTGATATCGACGTCGGGAGTAAGTCCCGAAAGACGGATAAGGTTACGCGCCAATGTATCGATCTTTACGGGAGCGCCCATATCAAGCACGAATATTTCGCCTCCCTCGGCATAAGTACCCGCCTGCAAAACGAGCGATGCTGCCTCGGGAATGGTCATAAAATAGCGGATAATATCGGGGTGCGTTACGGTGACGGGACCGCCTTTTGCGATCTGCTCTCTGAATCGCGGAACGACCGAGCCGTTGCTTCCGAGCACGTTGCCGAATCTTACGGCGACAAACTCGGTTGAAGCATCTAAGAGTCTTGCACTATCGTCGGACATGGCCTCATCGGGATCGTCCGAATGGAATCTGAGAGGCTGAATTTCGTTTGCCCTGCCCTCTCTGATCTTTTTGTCAAAGGACTGGATTATCATCTCGCATATACGCTTGGATGCACCCATTATATTTGTGGGATTTACCGCCTTGTCGGTCGATATAAGTACAAATCGCTTGCAGCCGTGGATCATGGCGGCATAAGCGGTCTTGTACGTTCCGACAGCGTTATTCTTTATCGATTCGCAGGGGCTATCCTCCATGAGCGGTACATGCTTGTGGGCGGCCACATGGTAAACTACGTCGGGCTTATATTTGGCAAAAATCTGATTGACTCTTCGGCTGTCGCGGACAGATCCGATAAGGACCTCCAAATTCAGCTCGGGGTACTTATCTTTCAGCTCCAGACCTATCGAGTAGGCATTGTTTTCATAAATATCAAAAACGATGAGCTGCTTGGGGTTATGCTCGGCCATCTGACGGCAAAGCTCGCTGCCGATAGAGCCGCCGGCACCTGTGACCAAAATAACCTTGTCGGCTATAAAGCTGTATATCTCATCCATATTGACCTTGACGGGATCACGTCCGAGAAGATCCTCGACGTCGACGTTTTTCAGCTGACTTGCCGATACGTCGCTCGAAACCAGCTTTGCAATATTGGGCAAGCTTTGAAGCTGACAGCTTGTTTCCTTGCAGATATTGAGAATATCTCGGCGCTCAGCCGCGGTCGCACTCGGGATAGCGAGATATATCTTTTCGATGCGGTATTTTTCAACGTTAAGAAGAATATCCTCCCGTCCGCCTACTATCTCAACTCCGTCGAGATATCTGCCGTGCTTTGATCTGTCGTCGTCGATAATGCAGGTAACAACTTCGTTGATCTCGTCATTGCCATGGATATCGCGAAGTATCATCTGGCCTGCCGAGCCTGCGCCGATGAGCATTACTCGGCTGAAAGCCATGCCCGCCGAGCTTTTTTTGAGCTTGGTACGATCAAGAAATACAAATCTGTACGAAAAACGCACCGCCGTTGTAAGTATGAACTGTATCGAAATTCCGATTACGTAATAGGATATCGGCATACGTCTGAAAAACACGGTGATGGCAACGGTATGAATGATTCCGAGTATGAAGGTGGCGAATACAATTCGTTTAAGCTCGATAAAGCTTGCAAATTTCCAGATGCTCTGATACATACGGCAAAGCAAAAAGACGATAACCGTGATTATCGCGTAAATTGGTGCAAAATTCAGCCAGGACAGAAAAAATTCGCGCGGGATTGCGGTATATTGACCGTCGAATCTGAACCAGAGCGCCAAAAAGTAGGAGGCGACGGCCGCCGCAATATCATACAGGATAAACAGCAGATCCTGAAAGCGCAAGTGTTCAGCTCTGAGAAGCGTTTTTCTTTTTTCTTCGTTTTTTTCTTTTTTGATCTTTTGATCGTTCATGTTTCTTCTCGGTAGATTTATTTTAATTTAACGAAGGACGCCTAAATCAAGGCGTCCTTTCGCCATTTATTCTTCTTTTAGTTTATAAAATTTTTCGATAACGGTTCTTTCGACCGATTTTTTATCGGGATAGAATTCCATAAGACCGTCGCCGATATTAAAGCGCCCTTCAAACTGCTCAATTCCCAAAAATTCGTATTCGGAGAATTTGCGGGACAGCTCCTGCAGCTGGGTAACCGATCGATCGGATATGATGTGATCGCTCAGCTTGAGCGAGAGCTCGATGATAAATTCCTCATCGTTTTCCATGCAGAAGCTGAATTTATCGTGAAGAGCGTTTATGTACTGCTGCTGACGCTTCATTCTCGTGCTGTTGCTGCTGTCCTCGAGTCCCGATCTGGTGCGGACGTAGGTAAGCGCCTGCTTTCCCATAAGGGTAACTGTATTGCCCTTTACAAGATCGTTGTCGATACCGGTAAAATCGTCGAGCACCGTAAGCTCAACTCCGCCCACGAGATCGTTAACGATGGCAACGGAATCCATGGTAAACGAAATGTAGTGACCGACCTTTATACCCATAAGCAGCGAGGAAACGGAGTCGGCGGCATTTCGGCAGCTGACGTCGCGGCCGTTGCCGTAGGTATGAGCGAGGGCTATCTGACGTTTGACCGTTCCCACCTTATTGCCCGCAACACCGAGTATATTGATCTTTGCCATGGTATCGCGGTTGATATGGATAGCGCTGCACTCTTTGGTATCGTTATTGAAGACAAAGAGCATCAAAAAGTCGGCTTGTTTATCGTTATTGTACGAATCTCCGTTCACATCCCCCTCGAATTTGTCAAGTCCCAAAACGAGGAAGGTTTCGATATTATCCAAAAGTTCGTATTCGCGTCCGCCGTATTTGAGAGTTTCGGCACCCATTTCATAGTCGGGATAAAAGCCCTGACCGTTTTCCCATGCGTGTATAAGAAAAAGGGCGAGCGACACGACAAAAATAACCGACAAAGCGACAATAGCCGCCTTTATATACTTTCGACCGTCGGGTACTTTTTTCATGTATGCTCACCTCTTTAAATTAAGCTCTGCTTTTTTTGTAGCTTATCGAAAGTCCCAAAAGTGCAATGCCGGAGATTACGGCGATAGCAAGGAAGGCAAAATAGCTGTCGCTTGTCTGGGGAGCATCTACTTCCTTTGTAGAATCGACAACGATTGCAAAGGGCGAGAACTCATCTTCGTAAAATTCGAGATATTTGCCGTCTTCAAGCACTTCTACGTCCTCAACGATCAGCCATTCGCCCTTGTAATAGCGGAGCAGACAGATGAAGTTTTCAAGAGTTTCGGTCTCAAGACGGATACGATAGAGTCCGTGATGGTCATGAACAGTGCAGCCCTCAAGGTGAACGTCAAAGAGGTCTCTTACCGCAAGATCGATTACCTCGCACTCGTTTTCTTTTGCAATATCTTTAAGTTCTTCATCAAACTTGCTCAGATCGATATCTTCGTTAAGCTTGCTCAGATCGGGATTTTCTTTGATCTCTTCATAAGCCTCTTCGATCATCAGACGAAGCTCCTCGCAAAGCTCCTCTCTGTCGGCGTAAGGAGTTACTACTACATAAGCGTTGCAGCCGTCATTATCATTTTCATATTCAATAAGGACGGGGGCCTGATTGAGTGAGGGACTGCGAACGAATCCGCCCGGCTCTGCAAAAACAGCCAGCGACAGGCTCAAAAGCATTACGATTGCAAGACATACTATGATTATTTTTTTCATTTGGATCTCTCCCATTTTTGTTTTATTTGTTTGAGCACAGCAGGTCTCTGCCGTACCCATCGAATTGATATGCAAGATCATCTCCGAATTTCTTTCGGATTACTTCATAAGCTTTACCGAGCATCGGCGGACGATGCCTTACGTTATGACAATCGGAGCCGATGAAATGTATATCTCCGTTTTTCAGCATTGAAAGCGCTTTGTGTCTTGTAAAAAGCTCGTTAAAGAAGCTGGCATTTACCTGCATCAAAACTCCGCTCTCGTAAAGCTTGCTCCACACACTTTTTCTTTGTACCGTCAGATAACGTTCGATATGCGCCAACATCAGGCGCACGCCCAACGTATTGGCAATATCCGAAAGCTCGCGAACGGTGTAATCGGTCCACTCGCCCATCGGCATTTCCAAGAGCAAAAGGTTACTGCCCTCAATGCAGAGCTTTTCGAGACTGTCAAGCTTGCCGATTCCGGGATAGTACCTCACTTCAGCGCCGGAGACGATATCGATTTCTCCACCCTTAAAAGCGGCACGGACCGCGTCAAGCGATCGCTGTCTGCGACTCAAAAATTTTTCCACCGACATATCATCGGCGAAAAAATGCGGTGTTGCAACAACGGTATCAACGCCCTGCTCCTTTAGCATGCCTAAAAGAGCTATACTTTCGTCGGCATCGCGGCTTCCGTCATCAATTTTCGGCAATATATGGCTATGCCAGTCTATCATGACTTGCCGCTCCCGGATTCGCTCTGGTAGCTGTAATATTTGCGGTATTTGTAGTATTTGTATTTCTTATACTTGCTGTATGATCCGCGTCCGCTCTTCGTCTCGTTCATTACGCAGCCAAGCACCTTGACATTTGAAAGGCGGAGCTGTCTGAAGCAATGCTCAAGTTCTTTTTTCTCTGTATATTCCTCACGGACGACCACGATCATACCGGTGATGTAATTGGAAATGGCAAGTGCGTCCGAAACGACGTTTACGGGGGGCAGATCGATAACTATGTAGTCAAAATGCTCCTTTAACACCTTGAGCGCCGCTTCCATTCGCTTTGATCCGAGGAGCTCGGAGGGATTGGGCGGAATGTTGCCCGAAGGGATGATAAACCAATTTTCAAGCAGAGACGACTGATAGTTCGAAAGCTGAACCGCGCCCTTATTCATAAGCATATTGGTAAGTCCGGGAGAAGCGGGGACATCCATCTTCTTCGCTATCGACGGAATACGAAGGTCACCGTCGATGAGCAGTACCTTGTTTCCGCTCTCTGCAAGAACGTAAGAAAGATTTATCGCAGTTGTTGATTTTCCCTCGCCGCGCATAGCGCTTGTGACGCCGATAACGGGGCACTTTTCACCCTCGGGAAGAGTGAAATTCAAGTTTGCGCGTATAAGCTTATACTGTTCGGTTGCGGTGAATTCCAGATTTCTGTGAAGTGTCTTTTTATTGTCGGCGGAATTAAGGGGATTATTGGCATTTTTATTCAACGAAAATTTCATTTTTTGCTTCCCCCTTCCGTACTTTTGCGCTTCTGATAGTAATATCCGTAATTTTTACCGCTGCTGCCGAGCAGATTAGGCACTTTACCGAGTATGGGATACTCGTAGGTGTTGAGAATATAGTCCTCGTCGTGTATCGTATCGTCAAGCAGAGCGGCGATGACCAAAACAACAATGGCGATGAATGCGCCTAGCAAAAGACCAATGGCAGTGTATCTCGTAATGCTCGGGGCAACCTTCTGCAGCTCGGGAATCGCCGAATCGACGACCTCCATCGACGCTCCGTCGATGATCTCGGAAATTCTTATCGGCAACACCTCGGCTATCGTGTTGGCGATCTTCGATGCCTCGTAGGGATTCTTGGTCGTTACGGTGACCTTCATGATCTCGGTCTCGTTGGAGGGAGCGCACACGATCATACCCGAAAGCTGCTTGTAGGTGTAATTCACCTCTGCCTTTTCGATGATACGCTCAAGCGTGGTACGGCTGTTCAGAATTTCGCGATAAGTCTTTACGAGCTGCTGTGCCGCTACCAGCTGGGACGAGCTGATAGTAAAGCTCGTGTTGCCGAGCGAAATGGAGGTATTGTTTACGTAAAGCTTTATCGATGACGAATAGGTCGGAGCGATGCCAAACGACGATATTCCGAACGCAACAGCTCCGCCGATAAGTGCGGCAAGAATTATAAGCCACACCCGTCTCCAAAGGGTTTTAATTATATGTAATACGTCTACCGTATAATATTCTTGAGTATCTATGTCACGTTTTTCCATTAACACGCTGCTCCTTAGTATTACGCTTCGATGTAAGTCATTTTTATTAAAGATAATAATACACCAATATACATAGTTCATTGTATCATACTTGGCAAAAAAAGTCAACCGCAATTACTATAATAATTCTCTTTTATCTATGTGATATTTTGCCAAAACGTATAATTTCTTCAAAAAATCGTCTTGAAAAGCAAAAACACCGTCATCCGTAAGGAAGACGGTGTTTTTCTTCTGTCTTAAACGATCAGTTCCATTCCGATTTTTTGCGCTACAAGTCCGAGCGATTCGTAAAAGCGCATCGCCGACTCGTTACAGCTCCACACGTTGAGCGTAAGATTATAGCATCCGCTCTCCTTGGCGAGCTCGACTGCCGATTGGTACAGTTCTCTGCCTATATGCTTGCCCCGCAGCTTTTCGTCAACGCAGAGATCGTCGATATAGAGCGTTTTTATATCGGTCAAAACCGAGTTGTTTTCATGACATTGGTAAATACAAAAGCAATATCCCGTAACTTCGTCATTTTCGTCGACGGAAACGAGAACAGGGCGCGACCCATCTTTTATGAGATCCCTCAATTCATCGTCGGAATACTTTCGTCCTACCTTGAAGATATCCGGTCTGCCGTTATGGTGAGGTATACAGACCTGACTCAGCAGATCGCCGATTTTGGGTATGTCCTTTTCTATGGCTTTGCGTATCATTTGATCCGTCCTTACTTTTTGTCAAACAGTGCGCGGCGGGAGGTGGAATGGCGCATCATTGCGCGCATACCGTCTATATCCTCTTCTTCGAGCATGGTTTTAAGCTCGTTGAATTTGTCGATAAAGAGATTCATCTGATCGAGCAAAACGTCCTTGTTTGCCACAAACAGTTCGCTCCACATGAGATCGTTGATGCGGGCAATTCTGGTGAGATCCCTAAACGAGTCACCTGTGAATTTTTCCATGTTTTCCTTGTCATTGCAGGTCATAAGCGTAATAGCGATGCAATGCGTGAGCTGGGAAAGAAAGCCTATCATCTCGTCATGCTCTTCGGGGGAAAGAGTAGTGACGTTTGAAAATCCGAGCAAGCGGCCGAGTTCAATGCACGTTTCAATGGCGGCGGGCGTATTCTTTTCGGTGGGCGTTACTATATAGTTCGCGCCGATAAACATTCTGTCGGTGCTGTTTTCAACCCCCGAAACCTCGCGTCCCGCCATAGGATGCGCGGCAATAAATTCAACGTCCGGGCGAAGCATATTCTGAATCTGATATACAATGCTCCTCTTGACGCCCGTTACGTCGGTAATAAGCGCGCCGCTCTTAAAAAGGTGCTGATTTTTCTCTATCCATTCGACAAAAACGTGGGGATAGAGGGCAAATATAACGAGATCGGCATTTCCGATAATGCTTTTGTCAAGCTCTGTCGAGCCCTCGTCGATTATATTTTCGCTCAAAGCGTAGTCTATATCTTTTTGCTCCAATGTAATTGCACTGATATGAAAACCGAATCTTTTGAGCACTTTTGCATAGCTGCCGCCCAAAAGTCCGAGGCCGACTACCAGTATTTTTTTGCTTACGTCAACTATCATGATAAATTTACCTTTGCGCCAAGTTTGATTATATCGTCAAAAAATCCGGGATAGCTTTTTTTGACCGCTTCGGCGCCCGAAATCGAGCCGCCGATCTTTGAAAGAATGACCGACATGGCCATAACGATGCGATGATCGTTGTGTCCGTCGAGCATTATGCCGTTATATGCAAGCTCTTTTTTCGGCACGGTGATAGAGTTATCGCCGAAAACAAGCCCGCCGCCGAGCTTTAAAAGCTCTTCGTGCATGGCAGCTCCACGATCGCTTTCCTTTGCCTTAAGCCGATCGGTTCCCGTAAAGGTCGCACCGTTTTTCATTGCGGCAAAAGCAAACAAAACAGGTCCGAGGTCGGGACAATCGGAAATATCGAGAGTAGGCGTGCCGCTTGACAGCTGATCAAAATAATCGGCATATACTCTGTCGCCCTGAAGGCTGTCGGGATTTAAATTTTCTATCTTTATCTCTGAGCCGAGTCGATTGAAGGCATCGAGAAAGGCCGCATTGGAGTAATCGCCCTCGATCTTGCCCGAAAAAGCGTGCAGATCGGATGCTTTTATATCGATTCTGTACCCGTCGGCAAATGCCGCGTCGGCTCCAAACGATCTTAGCGCAGAAAGGGTTAGATCGACATACGAGCGGCTCTCAAAAGGAGGGATTATCTCAATCGACGAATCCTTACCCAAATACAGAAGGGCAAAAATCAGTCCGCTTATAAACTGGCTGCTGATATCGCCTTTTATCTTATAGTAACCGCCTTCGAGCTTTCCGCACACCTTAAGTGAGTTTGTACTCTTTTCAAAAGCAAATCCCCTCTCTCTGCAAAGATCTTCATATACGTCGAGCGGACGGCAAAAAAGACGTTCACTGCCGCAAAATGTGATATTCTTTCCAAGACAGAGCGCAAGCGGAACAAAGAAACGAAGGGTGCTTCCGCTCTCGCGGCATTCGAGCACAACTTCGTTATCTTTAATAAAGTCCTTAGGATCAATGTCCACCCTATCACCGTCGACAGAAACGTCGGCGCCCAGCGCTTTGATACAATCAATGCTCGCCAGAATATCCTGGCTAAAATCGATGCCTGTAAGGGTGCATTTATGACCCGAAAGACAGGCTCCGATGAGGTATCTGTGCGCCATGCTCTTTGACGGAGGGGCATAAATCGTACCGCAAAGGCGGGACGGTTTGAAAGCTGCAATCATCTCATTTACCCTCGGTCAAAAAATCTATAGCCTCAATATATCCGTCGGTACCGTGACCGGTGATCGTTTTTATACAGGCGAGGCGGACATAGCTGATCTGTCTGAAATCCTCGCGTTCTTCGACTTTGGAAATATGCACTTCAACGGTCGGAATGCCCACGGCCTTGACAGCGTCAAGTATTGCAATACTCGTGTGGGTATACGCCGCAGGATTTATAACGATTCCGTCGGCATCACCGTAACCGCTCTGAATCTTATCCACGAGCTCTCCCTCGTGATTAGATTGGAATATCTCGACGTCAATTCCTTTATTTTCGCAATGAGTTACGATCTTTTTTTCAAGATCGGCATAGCTTTCCTTGCCGTAATGGTCGGGCTCGCGAATTCCCAGCATATTAAGATTAGGACCGTTTATTACGAGGATTTTCATACTGTCAGTTCCATTCGTTTTTTTAAAATGTATTCTGCTTCGGCCAACGGACTATCGTGATCGGGCACGGTAACATCAGCGGTGGCTTTATAAATATCAATTCTGTCGTTATATAGCTTTTTGAGCTTGTCATCGGTGTTGCTCAGCGGTCGGTCTGACGTTGCCGAAAGTCGGGAAAGGGGAGCATCGATAAAAAAGATCCTTCCGTTTTGCTTTAGTGCACGTACGTTTTCTTCCCGCAAAACAGCGCCTCCTCCGGTAGATATGATACGTCTGTTTTCCTTCGACAAGTCGCGTATTACCTCACTTTCGAGATCCCGAAAGTACATTTCGCCCTTGCTTTCGATTAGCTCTTTTATACTGCATCCGCACCGCTTTTCGATCTGATCATCGGTGTCGAAAAACTCATATCCGTCAACGTCGATAAGCTTGCCCACCGTGCTCTTTCCGCTGCCGGGCATACCTGTCAAAACGATGTTCTCCTTTGATGCAAGGACCGATGAAAACACACCGTCGGCAACGTCCTTTGATATATCGGAATCGAGGAATTTCTCAACGGCGACAACCGCCTGCATGACAAGCATAAAAAGTCCGCCCTCCGCTTTTATTCCTCTTTTTTGGGCATCGAGCACCAACTTTGTGCGCAGCGGATTATATACCGCATCGACAACACCCGACAGTTTCTCAAAAGGAGTAATATCGATCGGCTTTGACGCGCAGTCGGGATACATTCCCACGGGGGTGGTGTTGATTATAACGTCGGCATCCGAGTGAAGAGAGGCGGCTTCATCGTAGGTGATACTGTCCTCGCTCTTTCTTCGGCTGACCGTTAAGGTCTCACGCGCGCCCATATCGGATGAAAGAACTCGAGCGGTTTTACTTGTCCCGCCCGTGCCTAGCACGAGCACTTTTTTGCCTCGAAGGTCTATCCCCACTCTCTCGACAAGCGCCTTCATGCCGTAATAGTCTGTGTTATATCCGTAAAGCTTTCCGCCGCGATTTACAACGGTGTTTACAGCACCTATACGCTTGGCAATATCGCTTACAAAATCGAGATACGGAATAACCGTTTCCTTATACGGAATGGTGACGTTGACTGCGGTAAAATCTTTCTTTTCAAAGAAGGGCTGTATTTCGTTTTCCGAAAGCTCTATAAGCTCATATTCGTAATCGGCAAGGTATGCGTGAATATCCTTTGAAAAGCTGTGTGTCAGCTTTTTGCCGATACAACCGTATTTTGTCATATTAAGTCCTGCTTATTTTAAAAAATCAGTGCCAAAGCGCATTGCGAGGGCATCGCAAAGAACAATGGCGCTCACCGCATCCTGCACCACTCTTGCGCGGTGAACGATGGCGGGATCGTGTCTGCCCTTGGGCTCGATTGTCGCATCGGTCATTGTCTTGAAATCAACTGTATTCTGCGCTTTGAAGATGGTGGAGGTAGGCTTTACGGCGGTGCGGAATATTATGGGCATACCGTTTGAAATGCCTCCGTTGATTCCTCCGTTATTATTGGTTTCGAAAGCGACCTTGCCCTCCTTCATTCGCATCGGATCGTTTGCCTCACTGCCTCTCATATCACAAACAGCAAAGCCTGCGCCGAATTCGATGCCCTTGACGGCGGGAATGGAGAATATTACATGAGAAAGCATACTTTCAAGCGAGTCGAACCAGGGCTCACCTACTCCCGCGGGCATTCCCAAAACGGCGGTTTCAAGTATTCCGCCGACGCTGTCCCCTTCCTCGGCGGCCGAAAGGATAGCCTTCTTCATTTTTTCGCCCGCGCTCTCATCGAGCACTGCAAAGATCTTTTCGTTTAATGCGTTTATGTCGGATTCGAGGTCGTTAAACTCCCTGTCAGATACACCGGCGCATCTTTTAACGTGAGTGCCGATATAAATACCCTTTTTCTCGAGCGAAGATTTGCATATCGCTCCTGCGGCAACGAGAGCGGCGGTGATACGTCCGCTGAAGTGGCCTCCGCCGCGGGTATCCTGATATCCGTGATATTTGCATTCTGCGGTATAGTCGGCATGGGAGGGACGGGCGAGAGTGGTCATAAGCGAATAGTCACCGCTTTTTACGTTTTCATTGGGGATAAGAATCGTTATGGGCGTTCCTGTGGTTGTATCGCCCACTACTCCGCTGACGATTCTGAATTCGTCCTTTTCGCATCTCGAGGTAGATATTTTGCCTGCGGGACGGCGAAGTGTGAGCATATGCGCGATATAGTCGCGGTCGATGACGATACCGGGCGCGAGTCCGTCGATCACGGCACCGATATATTCGCCGTGGCTCTCTCCGAAGAGAGTGACAGCCACACTGTTTCCAAACGTATTTTTCATCACTTTAAACCTTCCAAAACTTTTTTGGCTCTGTCGATAACATCACTGCATCCGACCATTTTCATTTCAAAGAGACCGATCTCGTTTACCTCGATAACCGTAACGGCATCGCCGTCAGCTTTTTTGTCGTGGAATGCCGCACTCTCTATTCTTTGCCAATCATATTCCTCGATGCGGTAAAGATCACATTTTTTAAGGACCGCAATTACTCTCCGCCTGATATTCTCGCCGCACATCGGGATCATGCCGAGCGCAACGCATTCGCCGTGATAGAGATTGCCTTTACTGCTTTCGATTCCGTGACCGACGGTATGTCCGAAATTTAAGATCTTACGAAGACCCGATTCCTTTTCGTCCTGCTCGACAACGCTCTTTTTGATATTGAGCGAGCGGATTATTATCTCGTCGATGCTATTTGCAATATCCTTGTTTTCGAAGATGCCGAACAGCTCGGCATCCGACGTAAGCGCCATTTTTACCGCCTCGGCAAGTCCGTTTGATATCTGGCGCGGCGGAAGCATTTTTAAAAGATCGGGATCGATAAGCACCTTTTTGGGCTGATAAAAGGCTCCCACGATATTTTTGACTCCGCCGAAATTGATGCCTGTCTTGCCGCCGATCGACGAATCGATCTGCGAAAGCAGGGTCGTGGGGATATTGTAGAAATCGATGCCGCGCATATACGCCGATGCGGCAAAGCCCGAAAGATCGCCCACCACTCCGCCGCCGACGGCAACAACGCAATCCTTGCGCGAAAAGCCGTGATCGAGCATCGTCTGAAGGAGCTTTTCAAAGCCTTCCATGCTCTTCGATGCCTCGCCCTGCTCTATTTTGCAGATTATTCCCTCTCTGCACTGCTCGGCAACGGTCGATGCATAGTCGGAGGGCACACCCGAATCGGTCACGACGAGAACTCGCCTGTCAAGATCCAAATGCTCCTTTGCCTTTTTAAGAAGACCGCGTTCTACGACAATATCGTAGCCGATATCGCCCAAATTCATACTGATCGTCATCTTTTCACCTTAAATTTCGGTATGCGGTGCAAAAGTTCCTGCCACTTTCAGCCGGTCGCAAACCGTACTTAATTCCTCAATCATTTTTTTACCTTTTTCGGTATCGGTCACCCCGTCTATCTCCACGTAGAAATAGTACTGCCACGAGTGCTTTTTCATCGGGCGGCTGCGAAGGGCGGTCATGTTGTAGCCGTAGCGGGCAATTATACCGATGGCATTTGCAAGCGAGCCTGCCTCGTGCTTGACGGTAAACATCATAACGGTGCTTGTAAGAGCGGGTGATACCGCCTTGACCTTAGAAAGCACGGCAAAGCGCGTAGTATTCTCGCCGCTCTTGTTGATGTTGGCTTCGATTACCTTAAGTCCGTATATCTCGGCGGTTTCCCTGCTTGCGATGGCACCGAGAGATTTATCGCCGCGCTCGGCAACCGTCTTTGCGGCAAGCGCAGTATTGTTCGATTCCTCTGCCTCAAATCCGCGCATTTTGATGTAGTCGTGACACTGGCTGAGAGCCTGCGGATGGCTGGTTACCTTTTTGATATCCTCGACCGTCGCCCCTTCGATGCCAAGAAGATTCTGATGTATTTCAAGCTCGTAGATGCCGTTTATGAAGAGAGTACCCGAAAAAATCAGATCAATGGTCTGACCGACCTCACCTGCGTAGCTGTTTTCGATCGGAAGGACTGCGACATCACACTCTCCGCGTACGACCGAGTCGTAGGCGGCCTTGAAATCGCTGTGAGAGATGCGCTTCCCTTCGGGAAAGATCCTGGTAGCCGCAACGTGAGCAAATGCACCTTCAACTCCGCTGTATGCCACCTTAAGTCCGCTTTGCATGCGATACTGATAGGCGCGTGAAATATTCATGACGTGCTTTTGATAGTCGATATAATACCCTTTGAGCACCTCATCTTCGACGAGTGCCGAGTTTTTTTCGATTACCGCATCCTCTCTTGCCTGATCGAGTATGGGAAACCCAAGCTCCTTTTTGTGCTCGTACACCATCTCGGCGGCTCTCATACGCTTAACGAAGAGCTCAGCCATCTTTTCATCCACTTCGTTAATTATTTTTCTTGCTTCTTCCAATTTGTTCGACATCGTTTAATTCCTTTATCAGAGTTTGTCTGCAATATCCAAAATCAGCTGTTCTGTCTTTTCCCAGCCGAGGCAGGGATCGGTGATAGATTTACCAAGCACATGCTCGCCTGCGCCCTGCGCACCGTCTTCAAGATAGCTTTCAATCATAAGTCCCTTTACAAGTCGTTTGATATCGGGATTCTGATTTCTGCTGTGAACGATATCCTTTGCTATTCGGACCTGCTCAAGATATTTTTTGCCGGAATTGTTGTGATTGGTATCAACAATGATGGAAGGATTTGTCAGATTGGATTTTTCATAAAGCTCTTCTACGCGCAAAAGATCCTCGTAATGGTAGTTTGACACGTTTCTGCCTGCATAATCGATGTATCCGCGCAGAATTGCGTGCGCGTAGGGATTTCCGTCGCTGGTAACTTCCCAACCGCGATACAGGAAGGTATGTCCCGATTGCGCTGCTACGATGGAATTCATCATAACGCCGAGATCACCGCCGGTGGGATTTTTCATTCCGACCGGAATGTCAATGCCGCTGGCAACAAGTCTGTGTTGCTGATTCTCTACCGATCGCGCACCTACCGCAACGTATGAGAGAAGATCGGAAAGATAGCGGTGATTTTCGGGATAAAGCATCTCATCGGCACAAGAAAAATCGTAGTCGCGAAGGGCTGCCAAGTGAAGCTCGCGTATCGCAACTATTCCCTTGTACATGTCGGGCTTTGCCTCGGGATCGGGCTGATGAAGCATTCCCTTGTATCCCTGACCGGTCGTTCTGGGCTTGTTGGTATAAATGCGGGGAATGATGATTATCTTATCCGACACCTGCTCTTCGATTCTGCGAAGTCTGGATATATATTCGAGCACCGGCTCGCTGTGGTCGGCGGAGCAAGGACCGATGACAAGTATAAACTTGTCCAATCTGCCGTCAAACACCTCGCGTATGCTTTTATCACGGGACGCTTTGACCTGCTCCATGCGCTCGCTTAAAGGATATTCTTTTTTTACCTCCTGGGGAATGGGAAGCTTTCTGTGAAAATTCATGGCCATTGTATATTACCTCTTTATGTGATTCAAAAATAAAAAGCCCGCATCTCATTATGCCTCCCGGCAAAGCGAATGCGGACTGACCGTATCTTTGTTTTCGATCTTATATATCGGATCTTACAAAAGACGGGCAGCCCTTGGCAAAATAATAAAAGTAATAATAATACTTATTAAAAGTCATGGCTGCTTCTCCTTTGTAAAATGCTTTAGTTCATTATACGCTAGATTAATCAGTTTGTCAATAGTTTTTTGCAAAAAAAACATTGATACAGTGAATAAAAATACAGTTTTAACAGTTTTATCAGAACGCAAGAATTACCTGCCATACGGCGAGCAAAAGTCCCAAAACGGTGAGCACGGTGACAAGTGCATTATTTCTTTCCGAATAGATAAGGCTGAGATCGCCCTCCAGAAGTTCAAGCAAATATTTTACCTGTTCAACGATAGGTGCTATGTGCTGGCTTGTAACGAGCACGGCGCTGAGCTCACCTATTTCGGCAATCTGTGTCTGTTCAACACGTTCAAGCACTTGAATTATCCTGCGGCGGTAGTTTCTTGTCTCACTTATTCTTTTGTAATAGGAGAGGAATTTTCTTTTCTTATACTCTGTCTGAAAAGAAAGGATATCGTTGATAAGCGCTCTCAATATCATTACAAACTCAACCGAAAATAGTATTCCGTGGTTAACCGTCAACGGACACTCTCTCAGCTCGAAATACGGGTTTATTCCGCCGTATATGTCTGTGCCGTACTGGTGCTGGCGCTTGAGATAGTCGATCTGATTTGGCGTATCAAGCAAATTGAGGAATAAAAATGACTGTCTGCTCGCGTATATACGCACGAAATTGCGGCTTCCCCAGCATGTAGAAAGACGATCCCTTACCATATCCTGCGGGACAAATGTATATCCCTCGTCACCGGTAAGCAAGCCATACAAAAGATTCGAATACTCTGATTCGATGCTCTCGATATTGCGGCAATCACCGAATTTGGTTACCTCGCAGAGATAGCTCACCTCAAGATTCGCTGCCAGTCCTAATTTGCTTTTTATCATTTCGGCAAGTGAAGTGCAGCTCATCTTTTGGCCGCCAAAATTATACTCAACATTGACGCCCGACTGACGCAGAGCAATTACTTTGTCCGAATTAATATGCTTCATTTCATAGTGGAATGATACCGAAATGATGCTCGATTCTTCAAAATAGGCCACCATCGTGTAGAATGCGCCCATCCCGGCACTCTTCAGATCGGGGCAGATATCGTCAAGGAATACACGGTGTACGCGATATGTCTGCCCGCCGCCGCGCAAAAAATCGCGTGCGATCTGCATATCCTTTATGTGCGGTTTATCGCTTTCGATGTTGTCATCATATACTGTGACACACTTGAACTGCTTTTTGATCTGATTTACAAAGGCAGTGCCAGAATTACAACTTCCCGAGGAATAGTAGAGTGCATGAGAAATATTGACATTCATATCAGAAATCATGAGTAATTCCCCTATCTTATTGATATTTACAGTAATTACAGTAATTATATCACACTTTTTCGTGATAATCAACTGCTTTTTGTGTTATTTCGAAAATGTATACCGACAAAAAATCCGAACCCCACCATCGTGTGATAAGGTTCGGATTATTTCTGTCGCCACCCGATAATTGGGGGCGGCAACTTGCCGCTGGTGCGGGTAACAGGAATTGAACCTGCACGAAGTTGCCCCCACTAGAACCTGAATCTAGCGCGTCTGCCAGTTCCGCCATACCCGCATATATCAGTCTTTTTGACCGCTAAAAGATTATAGCATATTTTTTATTTTTTGTCAATAACAAAAAGAAATATTTATACCCGCTTCCCCTTTTTGCCCCGCCATATACACGCCGCAACAAAAAAAGATCAAATTTGCTAAATTATTTCTAATGTATTACTAATTTATTCACAAAATCGTATTAAAATAAGTATATCAGCATAATAAGATTATAAGTTAATTTTACTTTAAAGGAGAACAAACAAATGAAATTTGCTTTGTATTTCGGAAACCGCGGATTTATGCCCGCAGAGCTTATCGAAGGTGCCCGTGAGGATATGGTCAAGGCAGTTACCGACGCAGGCCACGAATATCTCATTATGGACAAAGACGCAACTCGCTACGGCGCAGTTGAGACACGTGACGAAGGTCTTTTGTATCACGACTGGCTCAAGTCCCACGAGGGCGAATATGACGGCGTTATCCTCTGCATGCCCATTTTCGTTGACGAAAACGGTGCTGTAACCGCATTGCAGGATGCAGGCGTTCCGATTCTTATGCAGGCATATCCCGATGAGATCGGCAAGATGGATTTCAAGCATCGCCGCGACGCTTTCTGCGGTAAATTCTCTGTTACCGACGTTTTCTATCAGTACAAGATCCCCTTCACCGTAATGAAGCCCCACGTTGTTCATCCCTTAAGCGAACAGTTCCAGGAAAATCTCCGCGATTTCGCTGCTATCTGCCGCGTTGTCAAGGGCATGAAGAGATTCAACCTCGGCTGCATCGGTGCAAGAACCACCGCATTCAAGACCGTTCGTTTCGACGAGCTTACCATGCAGAGATACGGCATCAACGTTGAGTCCTTTGACCTTTCCGAGCTCATCTTCTTCGTAAATCAGAAGGCAGACGATGATGAAAAGGTTATCGCAAAGGTTAAACGCCTTGAAAGCTACACCAACTTTACAAAGGTTCCCGAAAGAAACAAGCTCACTCTTGCCAAGATCTCCGTTGTAATAGACGAATACATAGAAAATTATCACCTCGATGCAATCACTCTCCGCTGCTGGAACGAGATGGAGACCATCCTCCGCGTTTGCCCCTGCGTTCTCCTCTCCGAGCTCAACGACAGAGGAATCGTTGCATCCTGCGAGATCGACCTCTGCTCCGCTGTCTGCATGAGAGCAATGGCACTCGCAAGCGAAAAGCCCCCCGCCTGCCTCGACTGGAACAACAACTACGGCGATGACGAAAACAAGGTCATCCTCTTCCACTGCGGACCTGTTGCACAGACCCTTATGGAAGGCCCCGGAACCGTAACCGAGCACAAGATGTTCGCAAAGGGCGATCCCGGAAGCGGATGGGGAAGCAACGAAGGCCGTATCGCTGCATTTGATATGACCATGTGCAACTGCTTCACCGAAGACGGCAAGCTCAAGATCTACACCAGCGAAGCCAAGTTCACCGGCGAGCCCATTGAAAAGGAATTCTTCGGATGCGGCGGCGTTGCTGAGATCCCGGATCTCCAGAACAAGCTTCTCAAGCTCGCTCGCGGCGGTTTCAAGCACCACACCACCGTTGGTATGGGTCACATGAAAAACATCCTCGACGAAGCATTCAATACATATCTCGGCTATGAGATGATCGACATCGACGGCTGAAGACAACCGACATCACCGACAATAATCAATTAACATCAGAAAGGATTCACGCATCTGCCCGAAAACGGCAGATGCGTGTAACTGCGTAAAATGATCATTACAAAATATGAGCAGGTCAAAGAGGTATATGCCTATGCCGCAAAACAGGGCTGGGTAATCCCCTGCATCTGCACCGAAAACCAGACCACTACCGAAGCTATTTTAGCTTCCTGCAGCGAATATGCTAAAAAGACCGGCAAGAGAATTCCGATCAGCATCGCTATCACCGTAAACTACTCTCACCGCTCCCAGGCTCCCAATTACTCCGCATCGGAGGATTGGAAGACCGGACTCAAGCTCTTTTTAGACGATATCCACGCATTTGCGGATGAGGGATGCCTTTACGACAATGTCGACGTGCTCATCCACCTCGACCACGTTCAGTTCGACTCTGATGCAGAGCTTCACAGCGGCGATCTCAGCGCTTATTCCTCCATCATGTTTGATGCATCTGCCCTTCCCTTTGATGAAAATATCAAGCTTACCGCAGAGTTCGTCAAAAAGAACCGCGGCAAGATCGTTATCGAGGGCGCTTGCGACGAGATCGTTGATGCAACAGGCTCGCAGCACAACGACCTTACCACTCCCGAAAAGGCCAAGAGATACTTCGACGAGACCGGCGTTGACATGATTGTTGCCAACCTCGGCACCGAGCATCGCGCAACCGGCAAGGAGCTCAAATATCACGGCGATATCGCGCGCGATATAAAGAAGGAAATCGGTGCAAACATCGTGCTCCACGGTACCTCGAGCGTAACCAACGACCAGGTTGCAAAGCTCTATTCGGACGGTATTTGCAAGGTTAACATCTGGACCGCACTCGAGCGCGACAGCTCGCCCGTGCTTTTCGAATCCCTTGTAAAGAACGCTTCCAAGGTTGCAGGCGAAAAGATGGTTGATGCCCTTATCGCAGAAGGCTATCTCACCGAAAAGTGCAGAACAGGCGACAAGATCAACATCGGCTTCTTCACCGAAAAATACCGCAGCGACATCATCTACGGCAAGATGAAGGCAATCGTTGACGATTACCTCGCACTTTGGTATGTATAAAACCTCAAAAGCGAGACGCTTTTGAGCTGGAAAGAAAAGCAGGCATTATGCCTGCTTTTCTTTCATTATTGGAAATCCTTATGGAAATCCATTATTCAATATAAAAAACAGCAGGTAGATGACACCTGCTGTTTTTAAGTTACTTATTATCACTTATGGAAGAGCGACTTCGAATCGTACTGCGGCTCGCAGGTGAGATGGATACCGAGCTTGCGGTAGACATCCTCGTCTGCCTGAGACAGAATCACGGTTGAATGTGCCTCGCATCCGCGAAGAGAGCTGAGATGGTTCATCGCACGGCGCGCGATATCGCTCTGCGATGCCGAAATTGAGAGGGCAAGCAGAACCTCGTCCGAATGGAGTCGGGGATTACGGTTGCCGAGTATCTTTGTCTTAAGCTCCTGAATGGGCTCGATGGTTTCGGGGCTGATAAGGTGGGTCTTTTTCTCAAGATGCTCCATTGCTTTAACTGCGTTGAGCAATGCCGCAGATGCGGGACCCAGAAGATCGGACGTTTTGCCTGTAACGATTCGTCCGTCGGGCAGCTCGATTGCCACCGCAGGGGTATTATTGACCTCGGCCGATCTGGAAAGTGCGGCAGATACAACGGGACGGTCGTCAACCGAAATGCCTGCCTGCTTCATAAGTATTTCAAGCTTTTCTACCGCGGCATTATCAGTTCTTCCCTTTCTCTTATCGCAAAGGGTATTGAAATAGCGGCGGATGATCTCATCGCAAGATGCCTTGCACACAAGCTCATCATCGGTAATGCAGTATCCCGCCATATTTACGCCCATATCGGTAGGCGAAAGATAGGGACATTTGCCGCCGTTTATCGTGCTTATAAGGTTACGCAGTACGGGGAAAATTTCGATATCGCGGTTATAGTTGACCGACATCGTCTGATATGCATCGTAGTGATAGGGGTCGATCATATTGACGTCATTGAGATTGGCCGTTGCCGCCTCATACGCCAGATTTACGGGATGCTTTAAAGGCAGATTCCATACGGGGAAGGTCTCGTATTTGGCATATCCCGACTTGACTCCGCGAAGATTTTCGTGGTAAAGCTGGGAAAGGCAGGTTGCCATCTTGCCGCTGCCCGGGCCGGGAGCTGTAATAACAACAAGCGGACGTGTTGTTTCGATATAGTCGTTTTTGCCGAATCCCTCGGGACTTGCAATTTTATCAATGCAGAGCGGATATCCCTCGATGGGATAGTGCAGATACACTCTCATGCCCGACATTTCAAGCTTGTTTTTGAATACGTCTGCCGAATGCTGACCTGCATACTGAGCGATTACAACGGCACCGATGTAAAATCCGAGCGAGCGGAAAGCATCGATAAGGCGTAAAACGTCGGCGTCGTATGTAATGCCGATATCACCTCTCATACGGTTGTTTTCAATGTCGCCGGCATTGATGACGATAACGATCTCGACGTCATCGGTCATGCTCTGCAGCATTTTTATTTTTGAATCGGGTCTGAAGCCCGGAAGTACACGGGACGCGTGATAATCGTCGAAAAGCTTGCCCCCGAATTCGAGATACAGCTTGCCGCCGAACATCTTGATGCGCTCGGATATCTTTTCCTTTTGCGCCTTTATATATCTTTCGTTGTCGAAACCGTGCGTAACCACTTTATTTGCCTCCGAAGACATTGAAATTTGCCGAGAAACACCGTCAAATAACATACTTTTTTTATTATACAATATTTCGCAAAAGCTGTCAAGTAAGAATATTTTTTTCGATGAATTTTATTTTGATTTTCTGTGAAAAATTGCAGTAAAAGCAGATATTTCAAAATACGCACATTTTTATGTTATTATTAACATTATTCTATTGACACTCAAAATTATAAGTGTTATAATAATTAATTGTTAAAAATTACACTATACGACAGATAAAGAGGTATAATTCATTGATACGCGAAAATTTACGCAATATTGCCATCATCGCTCACGTTGACCACGGTAAAACAACTCTCGTTGACAACATGTTAAAGCAGGGCGGTGTTTACCGCGACAATCAAGTCACGCAGGAATGCGTAATGGACTCCAATCCCCTCGAGCGCGAGCGCGGAATTACTATTCTTGCAAAGAATACCGCTGTTCACTATGCAAATGATGATCATCCCGACGGCGTCAAGATCAACATCATCGACACCCCCGGCCACGCCGACTTTTCGGGTGAGGTTGAACGTATTCTGAAAATGGTTAACGGTGTTATCCTTTTGGTTGACGCCGCAGAGGGACCCATGCCCCAGACTCGCTTCGTTTTGCAAAAGGCACTTGAGCAGGGACATCGCGTTATCGTTGTTCTCAATAAAATAGACAAGCCCGATGCCCGTCCCGAAGAGGTTGAAGAGGAAGTTCTTGAGCTTCTTTTGGAGCTTGATGCAACAGGCGATCAGCTCGACAGTCCCATGCTCTTCTGCTCCGGGCGCGACGGCACCGCTTCTCTTTCTCCCTACCAGAAAGGTGAGGATCTTCGTCCTCTTTTCGATACCATCCTCGAATATATTCCCGCGCCCGTCGGCGAACCAGATGAGCCCCTCCAGATCCTCGTTTCCTCTATCGATTACAGCGAATACGTAGGACGTATCGGCATCGGACGCGTTGACCGCGGAACGGTAAAGCAGGGTCAGGACGTTATGGTAGTAAACTACCACGATCCCTCTCAGCATACCCGCACCAAGGTCGTTTCCCTTTATTCTTTTGACGGTCTCGGACGTGCACAGCTTCAGAGCGCGACCGTGGGCGACATTGTAGGTTTCTCGGGCGCTGAAAACATCAACATCGGCGACACTCTGACCGACATCACCGTATCGGAACCCCTTCCCTTCGTTCAGATCGGCGAGCCTACCATCGAAATGACCTTCTCTGTTAATGACAGCCCCTTTGCAGGTCAGGACGGCAAATACGTAACCTCCCGTCAGCTTCGCGAGCGCCTTTACAAGGAGCTGCTCCGCGACGTTTCCCTCCGAGTATCCGACGGTGACACCACCGACAGCTTCAAGGTGGCAGGACGCGGCGAAATGCACCTTTCCGTTCTTATCGAGACAATGCGCCGCGAAGGCTTTGAGCTTGCCTGCTCCACTCCCCGAGTTCTCACCTGCGAGATTGACGGTCAGCTCTGCGAGCCCGTTGAAACGGTTATACTCGATGTGCCCGATATGTATACCGGTGCTGTCGTTGAAAAGCTCGGCTCACGCAAGGGCGAGCTTATAAAAATGGACATCCACGGTACCCGCATGAGAATAGAATACAAGATTCCCTCCCGCTGTCTGTTCGGTTACAGAAGCGAATTTCTGACCGATACACACGGCGACGGTATCATCAATACCATTTTCGCGGGATACGAGCCCTGGAAGGGCGATATCACCACACGCTTCACCGGATCCCTCGTTGCATCCGAGGCAGGCGAATCGACCTCCTACGGCTGCTTTAACGCGCAGGACCGCGGTGCCCTCTTTATCGGTGCTCAAACCCCCGTTTACGAGGGAATGGTCGTCGGTGAATGCCCCAAGGCAATGGATATAGCAGTCAACGTCTGCAAGGCAAAGCATCTCACCGCAATCCGCTCAACAGGTGCCGACGAAGCGCTCCGCCTCGTCACCCCCGTCAAGATGAGCCTTGAAGAGGCAATCGAATTCATCGCTGACGATGAGCTTATCGAGGTTACTCCCAAGAACATCCGTATCCGCAAGCGCATACTCAACACCGAGCTTCGACTCAAGGATCAGGCAAAGAAGAAGAAATAATTTTTCGCCCGATAAATGAAAAAAACAAAAATCCGCCTTTTTACAATCTAAAACGGCGGATTTATTCATAAGACTAAAAAGAGGAATTTAAAATGATCAAGACATCTGTTTTCGGCACTCTCGACGACGGACGCGAAGTCGTTGCCTACACTATGACGAACAGCAATGGCGCATCGGTAAGAATACTCAACTACGGCGGCATCGTGCAGTCGCTTAACATTCCCGATCGCAGCGGCAAGATCGACGATATCGTCTGCGGCTACGACGATATAAAGGGTTATCTCGTCAGCGCGGGATACCAGGGCGCGCTTATCGGACGCTACGGCAACAGAATCGCCGACGGCAAATTCACCCTTAACGGAGTTGAATATATCCTTGCCAAAAATGAGCGCGGCATATCTCATCTTCATGGCGGCAATGCCGGCTTTGACAAAAAGATATGGTCAGTTACACCTGCCGAGCTTGACTGCTGCGATAAGCTGACTCTCGAATACACGAGTCCCGACGGAGAGGAAGGCTTCCCCGGCACGCTGAAGGTCACCGTCACCTATACTTTTGACAACGCCAATACGCTCTCGATAAACTACAAAGCCGTATCCGACAAGGACACCATCTGCAATCTCACCAACCACAGCTATTTTAATCTGTCGGGATATGCCGTCTGCGACATCAAAAATCACCTTTGCCATATCAATTCCGATTACATTACCGAGGTAGACGACAACCTTATTCCTACAGGAAACAACTATGCTGTTCGCGGTACGATGTTTGATCTGACCTCGCTCACCCCCATGACCGAGTACATTGACCACAACTACGTGCTGAAAAACGAAGGACGGTTTGAAAAGGTTGCCGAAGTGCGCGAAGAAGAATGCGGACGCTGCATGGAAGTGTGGACAAGCTGTCCCTCGCTCCAGCTTTATACCGGCAACGTAATGAACGGCGAATATCCTTTCAAGGGCGGCAGAAAACAGATTATACACCACGCGTTCTGCATGGAAACGCAATATGCGCCCGACTCGCCGAATCAGCCGCACTTCCCTTCCTGCACACTGCGCGCAAACGAAGTATACGACTTTACTACCGAATACAGATTCAAAAACGCATAAATTTGAAAAGAGGCATTGAAAAATGCCTCTTTTTTTAAGGAATGTGTTATATTTTCGAAAAAAAGTTGTGTATAAAGGTGAATACAACATGAAAGCGTGGTGACAAAATGGAAGACAGAGAGATAATTGAACTGTATTGGAACAGAGACGAACTTGCCATCAAAGCAACGGCAGACAAATACGGCAATTACTGCGCATATATTGCAAACAATATTTTAAACAATTCTGAAGATGCTGAAGAGTGTGTCAGTGATACATATTTGAATGCCTGGAATACCATTCCGCCGCTAAAACCATCGGTGTTGTCAGCATATCTCGGCAAAATCACCCGTCATCTGTCACTAAATAAGTACAAAAGAAAAAACGCCTACAAGCGCGGAAGCGGCTCCATGCCAATAATACTTGATGAGATTGGTGAATGCATATCGGGCGGTGACACACCAGAAGATGTTTTTGAAAGAAAAGAGCTGGCCAATGCCATCAATACCTTCCTTTCGAAATTACCGAAGGAAAGGCGTGCAATATTTGTCAGACGTTATTTCTTTTTTGACAGTATTGACAGCATTGCACAACGTTTCTCGCTTCCCGCAAATAATCTGCCAATGATTCTCAAACGCATACGCGAAAAATTGCACAGTTACCTTATAAAGGAGGGTTTTGAATTATGAAAAAAGAAGTATTTGCAGATATCATCGGGGATATTGACGACAAATATTTAAATGAATCGGAAGAATATAAAAAAAGTCGGCCTGTTTGGGACAAGATTGCTATTATGGCAGCTTCGTTTGCAATTGTTATCGCGGCGATTTTTGCGCTCCCGCACTTTTTCAAAGAACAAATTTCTCCGATTCCGCCTACAGAAGATACCACTCAAGAGGACACTGCCTACGACAGTACCGATACGACGGAGATCGGCGGTGAAGGGTATCTCGAAAAGGTTTACAACTACAAGGTGGTGGACGGAAAATATTCAACATATTTTTCGGGCAAGGTTATTCCAGAGCAAAATATATCCAACAAATTGGAAGATGTAACCGTTCATGCATTTTGGATAAGTCGCGACGGAGTGCGTCTGAACGAAGAAATGCTTCGTGCAGATGTATATTCTATTGACGGTGTGGTAAGCGACATTGCAGTTGCGCTGAAATTCATAGACAAAGGAGACGCTTTGACAACCACACATTATTACACAATTTTGAATCCCGAGGCAGATCTTTCGTCGGTTGATGAGTACATTATATCACCCACGGTTCCGAACAATACGGGTGATGAGATGGCATTTGAAGAAATAATTCACGAAGAAACAGTAACTGAATAAACATGTCAAAGAACGGGGTCATACGACCGCCGTCTTTAATATATCCTTTTATTTGTTTTTCTCGGGCAGATATATTACAAAATATCCGCCGGGGCCTAAATTAGAATCGAGTTTACCGTTGACATAATACTCAACGATACGCTTATCAGCGACATTCGGAGCGTGGGTATATATACCAATACCGCTGCCTGCTGCATCTTCGGGCTCACACACCAAAACGAGATATTCGCCTTCAGTGATCTTCTCGTTCGGCACATAAGTAAGCTCGGAAACATCGGGGATATTCTCAAACTTTTTTTCGCAGATTGCCTTTGATAAAACCGTTGTGCTATAGTCGGTATCCCATTTATATATGCGGATCGTGAACCCACCGACATTGTCTGCCCAGCTGGGTATGCTCTCGAAAAATACTGCCTCGAGCACTCCTTTTTCAACCTTGAATCTGATACCCACCTCGGTATCGGGAAGGAGATTCATGGGCAGATAGGGAGCATCACTCTTTCTGTCACGCATAAAAATGAAATCGTATCCGTCTTTCACTCTGCTCGGGATAGTTTCCGCTGACATATCTAATTCTTCGTATCCAATATTAGGATCCATTTTAAACTCCATCAATAATAGTAATAACAGACGCTTTTACATCAAACATCAATTACTCTGCAGGTACGTAAATAACAAAATATCCGGTAGGACCAACCTTTGCATTTGCCTTGCCGTTGATAAATCCTTCGATAAATCTGTCGTCGTTGACATTTGAGGTCTGATTGCATATGCCGATACCGCTTCCGCTTTCGTCAAATGCGTCGCAGATGAGGAAGAGATACTCACCGGCTCCGACCTTATTGTCGAGCGTAAAAACGGCCTCGCCCATATCGGGAATATTGTCGAGCACCTGCTCTTCGATCGGATCTGTAGCAACAGTTGTATTATAGTCGGTGTTCCACGCAAAGATCTTTACAGTGAATCCTCCTACATCGTTGCCCCAGCTCGGAACGCCCTCAAGCACAACCGCTTCAAGAATTCCTTTATCAACGACGAAATGAATACCTATCTGCTTTGCGGGGAGAAGCGTCATATGATTCTGAGCAACTGAGCTATACTGATCGTGCATTCGAAGAATGCTGTAGCCGTCGCTGTTATTTGACGGAATGGTCTCGGGGGTGAGATCCAGCTCCTCGGTAGTCTCTTCTTCGGTAACTTCCGCGGTTACCTCTTCTTTATCGGTTTGTTCGTCTGCTACGGTAGTTTCGTCAACTGTTGTTTCTTCATCGCCGCTGTCTATATCACTATTGCAGGATGCAAAGGTCAAAAGCATAAGAAGAGACAGCATGAGTGCAAGATGCTTTTTCATAAAAAACTCCTTAAGTAAAAACTTTACAAAAACGGCCAACGAAAAATACGTCAGCCGTTTTAATTTTAATGTTTGATTATTCCTGCTCGGGGAGGTAGATTACAAAGTATGCGTCGGGACCAACCTTGGCGTTGGACTTACCGTTAAGGAAGCCTTCAACAAATCTCGAGTCAGCGAGATTGGAAGCCTGCTGGTTGTAGATACCGATACCGGAATTCTTCTCATCTACGGGGTTGTGGATGAGGAAGAGATATTCGCCGGGACCAATTTCTACAGAGGGAGTGTATACAAGCTCGCTTGCATCAGGAATGCTCTCATATACCTGCTCGCAGATGGGTTCGCCTGCAACGGTGGTCTTATAGTCGGTATTCCAAGCGTAGAAGCTAAGGGTGAATCCGCCGATAGCATCGCCCCAGTTGGGAATCTCTGCAAAGCAAACAGCTTCGACTATACCCTCTTCAAGCTTGATGTGAACACCAACTTCCTTACTCGGAAGAAGGTTCAAGGGATTGGTAGCGGCATTGCTGTTTCTGTCACGCATGTAGAGGAAATCGTAACCGTCGTTGTTGTTGGAGGGGATGGTCTCGGGAGTGAGATCAAGCTCTTCGGTAGTCTCTTCTTCGGTAGTATCCTCAACGGTGGTGTCTTCTTCAACAGTAGTGTCGTCGTTTTCAACATCTGCTACTGTGGTGTCTTCTGTTGAATCATTGGGCTTATCTTCTGCACAAGCAACTATTGCAAATGTCATAGCGAAAACAAGCAAAATGGCTAAAATCTTTTTCATTTCATCAAAAATTCCTTTCGTGATGGTTGACTATATTATAGCAGGATTATCATCTGATGTCAATATCTAAATCGCTTTTTGTTTCAAAAAGAGCTTGCATAATATGGTATCTTGTATTGAAAACAGCAGACGTTTTTTCGAATATTTATCACCGTTTTTGCACACAATAAAGCCAAAAAGTAAAAGACGGTAATGCAAAAATTACAGTAAAGGGGACACAATGTCACTTTTTTTAAAGGATCAATATTCGCGTCGGCTGGCAGTTATATCCTGCGATAACGGAATGCTGGCATCGATCGCCGCCCTTGTCGCCCGACCGGACGAGATGAATCTTATTGATTTCAACATGGACCAACTTATCCGAGCATCTATATACAATTCGAACAGCAGCACAAATATCAAAGCCGCATCTTTTGATTTGCTTTTTGGCTGCGATGCATTGATCATAAACTCTCCCGATGCCGAAAGCATTGCAAAAAAAGCCGTGGAAAACGGCTTTGACGGTGTTTTTATCGTTGTCGGATCGTCAGACGAATGCATGGCAGTGCTATGCGGCAGCGGATACATCAGTACACGTAAAAACGAATGTATGGCCACCGACATGGTGACCAAAAACGCCTCTCTTCGCTTGGCGATCGGCAAATATTTTTCGATTTCACCCCATGACGTGAGTGTTTTTTATATCGGAGCGGATAAAAACGGTTTTATTGCCTGGAGCTCGGGAGGTGTAGGATCAAAAAGCATACTCGATATAATCGACGATTCACGCGATGTCTATTCCTACGAAAAGCTTCTCGAAACATCGTCCGAGGCGGTCAATTTCCCGCTCTCATCGCTTTGCCATGCCTTTTCGGCCGCACATCTTGCCCGTGCCGTTCTTTATGACGAACGAAGAATACTCACTCCCGTCTCCATGCTGTCGGGCGACTACGGTCACAGCGGTATTTGCCTTGCTCTGCCTGCAGTAATCGGAAAACGTGGCATCGTCGAAAAGCAAAAGATCCCGCTCGACAGCTATGAGCTGAGTCAGCTGAACTCTATCTGCGACTCTCTTTCCAAAATAAAAAAACAAGCGCCGCTGTATGGCAGCGACGCTCATTGATCTTTTTATTAAAGCACTTTTGAAAGGAACTCGATCGTTCTCGGATTTTGGGGATTTGCGAAAAACTCCTGCGGAGTATTCTGCTCGACTATCTTTCCCTCATCCATAAAGAGAATCCTCGTTCCCACCTCGCGTGCAAAGCCCATTTCGTGGGTTACAACGACCATGGTCATTCCGTCCGATGCGAGCTCGCGCATTACGTCGAGAACCTCGCCTACCATTTCTGGGTCGAGCGCCGACGTAGGCTCGTCGAAGAGCATGACAGTCGGATTCATTGCAAGGGAGCGCACGATGGCGATTCTCTGCTTTTGTCCGCCCGACAGGCTGCCGGGATAATCCTCCGACTTTGCGCGGAGTCCGACTCGTTCAAGAAGTCTGTCGGCATTGGCATCGGCTTCCTCCTGGCTCATAATTCCGAGCATTACGGGCGCGAGAGTGATGTTCTTCCTTATCGTAAGATGGGGGAAAAGATTAAAATGCTGGAAAACCATGCCCATGCGGCGGCGTACCATATCGATGTTGCACTTGGGGTCTGTTATAAGCTCGTCTTCGAACCATATCTCGCCCGACGTGGGTGTTTCAAGCAGATTAAGAGAGCGCAAAAAGGTGGACTTACCGCTTCCCGAGGGGCCAATTATTACGACCTTTTCGCCCTTGCAGATCGTTTCCGAAACGTCGTGCAAAACGTGGTTGTCGCCGAATTTTTTATTGAGGTCCACCACGCGGATAAGAGGCGATTTGTTATCTTGCATCACTTTCACGCAACCTCCTCTCAAGAAGACCAAGAAGCTTGGTAATTATCATAACCAAAACGAGATATATAACTGCAAGGCTTATGTAAGGGATAACAGCGGTATAGGTCTTTGAAACGATGACCTGCGCCGCCTTTGTGACGTCCTGAAGGGCAATAACGGTTACAAGCGACGTTTCCTTCAAAAGGGCGATGAGCTCGTTGCCGAGTGCGGGAAGGATATTCTTGAATGCCTGCGGCAAGACGATCTTCCACATCGTCTGCACGTAGCTCAGACCCAAGCTTCGTCCCGCCTCCATCTGACCGCCGTTTATCGACATGATACCCGATCGCGCGATCTCGGCGACGTATGCACCCGAGTTGATACCGAGTGTGATGATGGCGCAGACAACTGTTTCGGTGTTTCCCTTCGGAACCATAATTACAAATCCCATGATAAGGAGCTGAACCATAAGCGGAGT
>JAZSMZ010000131.1:0-9131 GCA_045536155.1 Eubacteriales bacterium | reverse complement strand
TAAAATTGTCTATGGCTTTTTGTCTTTGAAATCTGATTTCATATTTTGATAGGAAATCGTACCACAGATGGTTCTCCTGCGGTGTAGCATTTTTACGAAGATTTTTTGCAAGAGTAATATTCTTTTCGTTGTAATCAAGCGGTATATGCTTACTTCTCCAAAGTTTTATCGCTTCCATTATATTACAAATCGGCAGAGAAAACAAGTTCTCTGCCGATTTGTGCCTTCAAATTCTCCGTTAAGAACAACAGAGAAATCAGGCGGGGTGCTTTTTTCATTCAACTCCGACCGAGCGGAGAATGTTCATCGTCCAGGATGCGACGTTGGGGTTGTACATGTTGTTCATGATAAGCACGTCGCGAAGCGGATAGTCGCGCAAAAGCTCGTATACGTTGAAGCTTACGTGGCGCGGGTCGACAACGATAATGTTACCGTAGTTTTCGCAAAGGTAGGGTACGAACGCATTACCGTAGGAATCCTTGAAAACGAGGATATTCATATCCTGCGGATTTTCGGGCACATTGATGATTGTATATGGATTGTCACCGGTGAGGAATGCACCGTATCCGCCGTATTTAGGTAAAATACAGCTGCTGTACTTATACGATGTGCCGTTTTTGTATATCGTCATGGTATGCTCTTTTGTGGGCATGTAGGCGTAAATACTGTCGACGATGCTCTTGACTCGCTCGTCGCCCGTGAAGGCATACATCGTGCCGCGGAATTTGGTGCTTATAAGATTTTCTTCCATATCTTCAAGCTTTGCGGGCTCAATTCCGACAGATTCGCAGAATGCCTTATACGCATAGTAAGCGCCGCGGCTTGTCCAATGGTGGTCGCTCTTGAAATAGAGGTACTCGTCGCGATGAGTCCAGAGCTCGCCGAAGCAATTTACAACGTTGACGGTGTCATTGCACAGCTCGTCGATATTGTTTATCATCTTGTTCTGGTCGGTTATTCTGCCTTTTCCAAATGTGTCAAGCTCGAGCATCGCGGAGGACAGCGGAGCTGTTACAACGCTCATATTGGAATCGGGGAAAAGCGATGCAAGGTATTCGCACATCTTGGCGTACTGAGATGCGTTTTTGGCGACGTAGTAAGGGATTGAGTAGACCGCATCCTTATATATTACAAGTCCGCTGGTAAGTATCTCGGGCTCTTCGGTGATTATCTGTGAGCTGCCGCCTCCCTGCTCCACGGGTGCAATGGATACCGAAATATTTACGGTACAGCTTGCTTCCTTTCCGCCCACTATTGCGGTGATCGTTGTCTTGCCGGCGGCGAGAGCCTTGATCTCAAGTCCGTCCGAAAGAGGCGTGATCTGGGTAATGGCGGAGTTTGTATTGCGCCACTTGACTATTACGTTGGAGTTTGCGGGAATAGTTTTAACCGTCAGCGTAAAGGTATCGCCTACAGTAACGAATTTTTCGCTGTCACTGAGCGAAACAGACTGGATAATCGGCTTGATAATAATTTGAGTCGTTTCCTCTTCGGTGGTTTCCTCGCCGCTTGTTTCCTCGCCGCTTGTTTCCTCTCCGTCGGTGTCGGTGCTTTCCTCTTCGGTATCGGTGGTAACGGGAGGCATAATGATTATCTCTTCCGACTCGGGCTCAGTCTCGCTTTCGCTTTCGCGTTCGGTGATCTCGGGGATATCGATCTCGATTCCCTCGGTGTCCTGCGGATTGACGGTTATAAAGTGAACGTCGTCATCATTTGCGGGAAGGCCGTATAAGAGCTTCCATTCCTTAGCAAAGGAGATAAGCTCCTCACGCGCCAAAAACGTATCGGAAACGAACAGGTCAATATCGGCAAAATAACTTCCGTCGAGAAGAGAATTAACAGAGAATTCCGGGAATTTTGCCAGCGTTCTCTGTTCTGTTTGTGACTCTGTCGGTCGGTTAGGCTGATAGATATTAAAGGCGGCAACGGCAAAAAATGCGACCGCCACAAGCGAAAGGACGATTATATCAATTTTCTTTTTCATAGCACTAAACCTTTCGCAAATATCAGAAACGGAAGTAAAGGAAGGGGTTATACGAATTGCCCGCGAGCATTGCCGTCGAGAGCGCAATGGCAACGACTGCAAAAACGGTCTTGAAGATGCGTCCGATGGCATAAGAGCCGTTTTCGCCCATCTTTGAGGTGATTTTGCAAAGCAGCTTCGGAATGATCGGCGTGCAGAATATAACTGCGACAACAAGCAGGAAAAGATTTGAGCGGAGAATGGACATCTCGTAGATATCGCCGATCGGAGATCCGATGCCGAACATCACTTTAAGTCGGGGCAAAAGATCCTCGGTATAGTAGAATATCGTCCAGCCGACGAGGGTAACGAATATCATGTAGACGTAGGATACAACGGTCGATATTCCCTTGTTTATCTTTTCGCCTATGGGCATGAATACGAGCTTTTCAAGCAACAGAAGAAGTGCGTAGAAAAGTCCCCAGATGATGAAATTCCAGGATGCGCCATGCCACATACCCGTCAAAAACCATACAACAAGCACGTTTCTGAACCATTTGAATTTCGAGCATCTGCTTCCGCCGAGCGGAATATAGAGATAGTCGCGGAAGAATGTGCCCAGCGATATGTGCCAACGGCGCCAGAACTCTGTAGCCGAGCGGGAGATGTAGGGATAATTGAAATTTTCTTTGAACTCAAAGCCGAGCATTTTGCCCATGCCTATCGCCATATCCGAATATCCCGAGAAATCGTAGTATATCTGCATGGCGAAAAAGAGCGCGCCAAGCCACGAGCCCGAAACGGTCGCATCGGCGATCGGAGTGGCCAGAAGCGAGTCGCTGACCTGACCGCAGGGATTTGCGAGCAATACCTTTTTTGCAAGACCGACGGAAAAGCGGAATATTCCCTCGTTCATTTTATGTACGCTGACCGTTCTGTCCTCGATCTCGGCGCAAACGTCGCGATAGCGAACGATGGGGCCTGCGATAAGCTGCGGAAAGAGCGAAACGTACAAAAGAAGGTAAAAGAAATTCTTCTGAACAGGGGCATCGGAGCGGTAAACGTCGACTGTATATGACATCGCCTGGAAGGTGAAAAAGCTGATTCCGAGCGGGAGCAGGATCTCGGGTACGTCAAAGGAAAGTCCGGGGATAAGATTGATGCTTGAAACGAAAAATCCCGCGTATTTGAAGTAAACGAGAGCGGCAAGGTTGGCAACGACCGACAAGGCAAGTGCGACCTTTGCCGAAGCTTTTTTATCTGCCGTTATGCATCGCGAAATTATCAGTCCGAATACGTAGTTTACCGCGATGATTCCCAGCATCAAAAGGACTAAGACCGGCTCTCCCCATGCATAAAAAAACATGGAAAAGACGGTAAGAACCGCATTTCTCCAGATCTGATTTTTAAACGGATAGTATAAAATAAACAAAAGTGGAAGAAATATGTATATAAAAAGCAGATTGGAAAAAAGCATTTTCAGTTGAAACCCCGCATATTTTGTCGTTTATAACATTCTATCACAGCACATCTCATTTTTCAAGAGAAAAAAACGCAAAACGGCAAAAAAATTTTGACAAAAAAAGAGGATCTTGCACCATCGCAAGATCCCCACTTTCGGACGTTATCATAAAAGCAAAATACACATAAAATTGCTGTCCCGTTATGTAAGACAGCAGTTTTATGTGTATTGGTTGCCTTTTTGAAGTGACGCTTCGGTTTAAAGAAATTAAAGCTGTTCTTTAACCTTGGACTGCTTACCAACTCTGTCGCGCAGGTAGTAAAGCTTAGCGCGTCTTACTTTACCGCGGCGAGTAACCTCAACCTTCTCTACGTTGGGAGAATGGATGGGGAAAATCTTCTCTACGCCTACACCGTAGGTGATGCGGCGAACGGTAAAGGTTTCGGTAATGCCGCCGCCCTGACGAGCGATGACGGTACCTTCGTAGATCTGAATTCTTTCACGATTTCCTTCTACGATTCTGTTGTGAATTCTGACGGTGTCACCGATATTGAATACGGGAACCTCTTTCTTCATCTGCTCCTGTGTAAAAGCCTGAATAAGATCCATTTTGGCTTCCTCCGTTTATTAAAAAAATCACCGAACGTTCGTACCGAGCACAGCAGAGGACCATTCTGAATAGTTGCTTTGGGCAAAATACCCATAACAGACTTGGGTATTTTATCACAAAGATGCAGAAAAATCAACACTTTTTGCAAAAAATTTAAAATTTATTTATAATTCGGGCTCATTTTACGATGTTATAGAACTTTTCGATCTCGCTTCTGTTTGAAAAATCGCGTTTGGAGAGGCGCTTTTTATATTCTTCGGCGAGAGCAGGATCGTCACAAAGGCGCATGATTCCTTTTGCCAGAGCATCGGCATCGATGGGTACGATCATGCCGAGATGCCCGTTTTCGAGCTGCTCCGATGCAGAAACGTAGTTTGCAACGACGATCGGCTTTTGCATCATCTTGGCCTCTTCGACGGTTATCGGCTTGCCCTCATACCGCGAGGGCTGGATGTAAATATCGCAGTCGCGCAGATAGGGATAGGGATTCATCTTCACGCCAAGCAAAACGAGCATATCGGACACACCCTGCTCTTTGGCCTTCGCTTTGAGTGCGGCGATGTCGCCTTCATCGCCCGTTCCGACGATGTAAAGGCGAAGACCGTATCCTGCTTCTTTGAGTATTTTGAGCGCGTCGACGGCTATATCGAATCCCTTTTGCTCGGATATGCGGCCGATGGAAAGCAGGCGTTTGCCGGTATAGGTATCGTCAAAGCTTTCGCCGGCATCGGCAAGGGCACGTATCTGTACGGGATCGTTGATATTCTCGATTGTACGGCACCTCGGAGCGACCTCGGGAAAATATGCCGTCAGCGAATCGTTTATCTTTTCGGACACCGTTACAACAGCATCGCATTTTTTGAAATATGACAGGTAAAGCTCGTCGTCGCGGGGCGGATTGCCGTAGTCGAAATGAAGCCATGCAAGCTTCTTTTTCGCCCTTATTTTGTCGCACATGTAAAACATCGTGCGGTCTCCCCAATACGCCGCGGCAACGTCGTATTCGGTATCGATCTCACTCGCGTGCTTTTTCATAAGATCGCACCACATTCTCGTTGCGGTATCAGCGCGCTTTTTGGGATTAAGTATCAGCTTTACAAAGTAAGGCAACACCTCAAATGCAGTGAGCGGATTATGTCGAATAAAGCAGCTCCAGATAGTCTTTACCGCATTTTTCGAGCTGAGCAAAAACATATCTGCGATATTCCTGTCGGGAAAATCGATGATATTGACCTCTTTGGGCAATGAATCGATCAGCTGACCTGTTCGGTGGGCGAGCATAAGGTCAACTTCCCACTCGTCGTAATTGATATTCTGCGCAAAGGAAATAAACGATTTTTCCGTTCCCGCGCAATTCATAATAATACCCAGAACAAGCATTCTCTTTTTTGCCAATCCGATTCACCTCCGCTATCTGTCTTTTTTGATATTATACCCTCAATTTGACTAATTTGTCAAGTTGATTCGCCAATCGGGTGCTTTACGTGCATAAAATCGCCCATTTATATTAAATTTATAGGTTTGTTTTTTTAAAAGATTGTTAAACGTATTGTTATCTTCGACAACTTGTGGTATAATGGAGAATGGTATACTTTTGTAAGCGTATACATACTGTTAACTCAACGAAAAGGAAATTGTCAATCTGATATGAAATACTGTGTTCTCATCTGCGACGGCATGGCCGACTACAAAATAGAAGAATTGGGCAACAAGACTCCCATGGAGGCGGCAAGCAAGCCTACCATGGACGCTCTTGCCAAAAATGCACTCTGCGGTACCGTTTCAAACGTGCCTAAGGGAATGGTTCCCGAAAGCGACACCGCAAACCTTGCGATCCTCTCTTACGATCCCAAGGTATATTCCCGCGGACGCTCCCCTCTCGAGGCTACCGCGATGGGACTTAAAATGCGCGACGACGAAACGGCATTCAGATGCAACGTAGTCACTTTGACCGAAAACGGTCTGCCCTACGAGGAGGAGACCATCATCGACCACAGTGCCGACGAGATCACCACCGCCGAAGCCGACGAGCTGATGAAAGCGCTCAACGAGCATCTGGGCACCGACTATCTGCATTTTTACACCGGCGTAAGCTACCGCCATTGCATTCTTTGGCAGAACGCGCCCGAATTTAAAGATTTCATGCGTCCGCACGACATCCCCGGACGCGTTATCGGCGAATATCTCCCGCCCGAGCCCTTTTTGTCGCTCATGAAAAAGAGCCGCGAAGTTCTCGAGCATCATCCCGTTAACGAAGCAAGACGGGCACGCGGTCTGCGCGTTGCAAACTCGATCTGGCTTTGGAGTCCCGGCAAAAAGCCCTCTCTGCCCAGCTTCAGCGACAAATGGGGCATCAAGGGTACGATAATTTCGGCCGTTGACCTTATCAAGGGTATAGGCAAGTGCGCCGAAATGGACGTTATAGACGTTGAGGGTGCAACCGGCAATATCCACACCAACTACGAGGGCAAGGCTGACGCCGCAATCGACGCCTTCAAAAAGGGCACCGACCTCGTATACATCCACGTCGAAGCGCCCGACGAATGCGGGCATCGCGGCGAGCTTGACAATAAGGTCAAATCGATCGAGTACATCGACGAGCGCATTTTGAAGCCCGTCCTCGCTTATCTCGAAAGCTGCGGCGACGATTTCAAGCTTCTCGTTCTGCCCGACCATCCCACACCGATGGTCACCCGCACCCATGCGATGGATCCCGTTCCCTTCTTCATGTACGACAGCACCGTAAAGCAGAGCGGTGTTGACTGCTACACCGAAGAGAACTGCGAAAAAGCAAACAATTACATTCCTCACGGCTACAATTTGTTCGACAGCTTTATCGTTAAAAAATAATAGTCAAGGATATTTCGTACAATGGAAAACAACGAAAACAAAAATATAGAAATTACCGAAGAGGAAACTGATCTCGCCGCGGATAACATTGTAGACGAGAATGCAGTTGACGAAGAAGCGCCGGAGCGTCAGAGTCTTGCTCACTCCGTTTTCGAATGGATCGAGCTTTTCGTGCTCGCCTTTACGGTAGTGCTTCTTCTCATGACCTTTATCGGCCGCCACTCGCCCGTTGTCGGTGAATCGATGCTGCCCACTTTGGAAGAAGGCGACGTTCTGATCGTTTCAGATATTGCCTACACTCCCAAAAACGGTGACATCATCGTTTGTCAGTCGCCCTGGGGACAGTGCGAAAAGGATGCTATCGGCTTTAACGAGCCTCTCGTCAAGCGCATTATCGCAGTTGGCGGTCAGGAAGTTGATATTGATTTTTACACCTGGAGCGTATACGTTGACGGTGTAAAACTCGAGGAAGACGGCGAAAACGGATATAAGATCAAAAAGTACGACAACATGCCCATGCGTGCCTACAACGACGGCATTACCTTCCCGCTGATCGTACCCGAGGGATACGTCTTCGTGCTTGGCGACAACCGCAACGGATCGATCGACTCAAGATCGGCGATGATCGGTCTTATCGACGAGAGATTCATCGTCGGCCGCGTGGTCTTCAGACTTCTACCCTTTGACAGAATCGGAACAGTAAAATAAGATAACATACATTTGACGAAAAGGACAGTAAAATGCCATCCGAAAACATTCAATGGTTTCCCGGCCACATGGCCAAAACGAGGCGCATCATCAAGGAATGTCTGCCCTCTGTCGATATAGTGCTTGAGCTGACCGACGCGCGTATCCCCTACAGCTCGCGCAATCCCGAGCTTTTCAGCATCATCGGTCAAAAGCCGCTTCTCACGGTGCTGAACAAGGCATCTCTTGCCGACCCCGATATTACCGCGCTCTGGCGCGAGGAATTCGCATCGCGCGGGCAAAACGCCATCGTTACCGACTGCCAGACAAATCAGGGCATTTCGGCAATACGTCCCGCCATCGAGCGCATACTTTCGGAAAAGATCGAGAGATACGAAAACAAGGGTATGAGCGGACGCACCTTAAAGGCGATGGTAGTTGGTATTCCCAACGTCGGAAAATCCACCCTTATCAACCGCCTTGCGGGCGCAAAAAAGGCAAAGGCCGAGGACAGACCCGGTGTAACTGTAATCAAGCAGTGGGTCCCCACATCCATCGGACTTGATCTTCTCGATATGCCCGGCGTACTCTGGCCGAAGTTCGAGGACAGAACGGTCGGCGAAAATCTCGCTTTGACAGGTGCGATAAACGACAGCATTCTCGATATCGAAACGATTGCAGTCGCCCTTTGCTCGCGACTCCGCAAGATATATCCCGAGCTGCTCTGCCAGCGATACAAGCTGGGAGATCCCTCATCTATCGAGGATCTCGATGACTACGATCTTTTCTGCCTTATCGGCAAAAAGCGCGGATGTATCGTTTCGGGCGGCGAGATCAACGAGGAGCGCACCGCTATCATGCTGCTCGACGAGTTCAGAGGAAGCAAGATAGGTAAAATATCGCTCGAAAGGCCCTAACAATTATCACGCAGCTCGGCCCACCGGACGGTGAGCTTATGTGCGGTAAAACAGGTAAAAATTCCGGAGATACGAAATGAAAGAAAAGAAGCAGCCCACTGTCCTTACGTGGGAGATAGAAGGAAATTATCCCGACGACATCATCTGCGGAGTTGATGAGGTCGGACGCGGCCCTCTGTGCGGCGACGTTTACGCGGCCGCCTGCATACTGCCCCGCGGACTCGTTATCGAAGGGCTCAACGATTCCAAAAAGCTCAGCGAGAAAAGGCGCGAGGCAATATACGAAGAGATCAAGGCAAATGCCATCGCCTATGCCGTTGCCACGGCTACACCCGAGGAGATAGACGAGATCAACATTTTAAATGCCGCCATGCTTGCCATGCGCCGTGCCATTGAAGCGCTCAACGTAAAGCCCACTCTCGCGCTTATCGACGGAAATACTCTGCGCGATTTCGGCGTGCCGGCGATCGCAGTTATCGGCGGTGATGCCAAATCACCCTCTATAGCCGCAGCATCGATACTCGCCAAGGTCGAGCGCGACAGATACTGCCTTGAGCTTGAAAAGCAGTATCCCGGATACGGCATTGCAAAGCACAAGGGGTATCCCACGAAGGCGCATATGGATGCCGTTCGTGAGCTTGG
>JAZSMZ010000034.1:0-2546 GCA_045536155.1 Eubacteriales bacterium | reverse complement strand
AACGGCTGTATCGGATGCACCAAGTGCGCACGCACCTGCCCGAACGGCGCGATCACTATGGATGAGAATCTTCCCCTTCTCGATCACTCCAAGTGCACCAGTTGCGGACTTTGTGTTGACGCATGTCCCGTTCACGCTATTCACAAGGACGTTTTCGTATGTGATAAGTGCTTCTTATAAGCTCAACCGAGCCGGCTCAAAATTTCGCTTTTGAGTCGGCTCAGTTTTTCGATTTGCATTGAAATTGCTCAAATAATGTGATATAATATAATTAATTACAACCGAAAGAAGATGATCCCTTTGAACCAGAGCGATGCTCAATACAAAAGAATGATGGAAACGCCGATTCCTCGGCTGATCACGTCGCTGTCGATACCCACTGTCATCAGCTCGCTGATAACCGTCATTTACAACACCGCAGATACATATTTTGTTTCGCAGATCAACAAATCAGCCTCAGCTGCAGTCGGCGCAGTATTCTCGATTATGACGGTGATCCAAGCGCTCGGATTCGGTCTCGGCGTCGGTGCGGGAAGCCTTATCAGCCGAAAACTCGGTGCCAAGGACAATATCGCAGCTGACAAATACGCCTCGAGTGCCTTTTTTGCCTCGATAACCGTCGGCACAATCATCGGCATCATCGGCTTGTGTTTTCTTGAACCCATTCTTCGTATTCTCGGATGTACCGACACTATGATGCCCCATGCCATACCCTACGCTCGTTTTATTCTCATTGCCGCGCCCCTTAACTGCGCAACTTTTGTTCTCAACACCACGCTCCGAAGCGAGGGACTTTCATTTTTGTCAATGGTGGGTATCACAACCGGTGGAATTCTGAATATGATCCTTGACCCCATTCTTATTAACGGCTTTGATATGGGAACAGGCGGTGCGGCAATCGCCACCATGGTCAGCCAGGTTGTCAGCTTCACTATCCTTTTCTGCTTCTTCATATTCGGCAAATCTATTGTAAAGATCAATATGAAGAGCATCAGCCGCCGCTTTGCGGACTATAAAGCCATAGTCACCACGGGCATCCCCACCATCTTCCGCCAGGGACTTGCAAGTATTGCATCCGCAGCGCTCAACATTCAGGCGATCGAATACGGAGGAGATGCAGCAGGCGCCGCGATCACTATTGCAAACAAGATGTATATGCTCGTCCGAAATGTGATCGTCGGTCTCGGTCAGGGCTTCCAGCCCGCCGCGGGATACAACTACGGCGCGGGCAACAAGAAACGCACATGGGAATGCTTCACTTTCTCAGTCAAGATCGGCACTGTCATTTGCTTGATCTTCGGAACTTTTTGCGCGGTTTTCGCGGAACAGATAATGTGGTTCTTCTGTGACGATGCAGAGGTAGCCTCGCTCGGTACAACGACGCTCTATTTCCTCTGTGCCTGCATACCTCTGATGGCATTCAGCACATTCGTCAATCAGCTCTACCAAGGTCTCGGCTTTAAGGTTCAGGCAACCTTCCTTGCCTCATGCCGCCAGGGCATATTTTTCCTGCCCGTTATACTGATTCTCCCCCTCTTGATCGACCTTACCGGTGTGCAATCGGCACAGTCTATTGCGGATATCTGCACGTTCTTTGTATCGATACCCTTTATCATTATTTTCTATAAAAAATACATTAAAGAAACGGAGATAGTAAAATGATAAAACCGGCAGTTATCATTCTTTGTCTTGTGGGCGGACTTTACGGCATCATACTGAATATTGTGCAGCATAAATCCGCCAACAAACCAACGCCCGAAAATCTCAAGGACGTTTACGATGACGAAACATACGCAAAATGGAAGAAGTACGAATCTGAGCATTCAAGATTCAGCATTCTTTCCTCTATCATCACCGGGATCGTTATGCTCGCGCTTCTTGCAACCGACACCTATTCCGCCATCGCCTCTCTCTTCCCCGCAGGAGATCACGCGGGACTTCTCTCGGTAATCATTTTCGCGACCCTCGTATCGACCGTTTTTGAGATTGTCGAAAGCTACGTTTCAAATATGGTGATCGAGCAGAAATACGGCTTCAATAATATGACGGCGAAGACCTTCATCGCCGACCGCATTCGCTCGCTGCTGCTCAATCTGCTTCTCTCTATCCTCATCTGCTACGGTGTATTCGGATTTTACAGCCTCGTCGGCATATGGATGATCCCGATCTTCGCGGGAGCTATGTTCTGCTTCTCGCTCGTTGTTTCATTTCTATATCCGATCCTCAGCCGTATAGGAAACAAATTCGTTCCTCTTGAGGACGGAGAGCTCCGAGAAAGCCTCGAGAGCCTTCTTACAAAGCACGGATACAAGGTTAAAGCCATTGAGGTCATGGACGCATCCAGGCGTACCACAAAGCTCAATGCGTATTTCACGGGTTTTGGTAAGATGAAAACTATCGTTCTTTACGATAACCTCGTAAACGCAATGACGCCCGACGAGATCTGCGCCGTATTCGCTCACGAGCTCGGTCACGGTCTTCACAAGGACGTTCCGAAGATGCAGCTTCTCAGCCTTATAAATATGGCATTGATGGGTACCGTTGCA
>JAZSMZ010000086.1:0-8831 GCA_045536155.1 Eubacteriales bacterium | reverse complement strand
AGAACGTGTGTGGGGTATTTACTACGGGGGCAAGAATATTCGATTCCGTGTTGTCGGCGATGTTTTGACCGTTACCGATATTGAGGATATGTGATTATCTCTTGGCGACCTCTTCGATAATATTCAAAACGATCTCGACGCTCTTTTCCATTCCCTCGACGCTTATGTGCTCGTAGGGACCGTGGAAGGCGTATCCGCCTGTGCCGAGATTGGGGCAGGAAAGTCCCATAAAGAAAAGGCGCGCGCCGTCTGTGCCGCCTCTGATGGGGAATGCACGGGGAGTGAGAGAAGCCTTTTTGATGGCAAGATTTGCGATCTCGATGGCCATGGGACATTCGCGGAGCTTTTCTACCATGTTGCGGTACTGCTCGCGCATCGAGAGGGTAACCGTACCCT
This sequence comes from Eubacteriales bacterium, assembly GCA_045536155.1. Classification (GTDB taxonomy): domain Bacteria; phylum Bacillota; class Clostridia; order Oscillospirales; family CAG-272; genus JAZQNC01. The sequence goes on along the minus strand of JAZSMZ010000086.1, from coordinate 8,435 downwards.
CGCCGTATTTTGCATTGAGAATGGAAACGATGTGCTCCATCTGATACATACGGTACGCGAAGGCGTGCTCGTCGTGATCGCGGATGATGTATTCCGCCTTTGCATGCTCAACGGTGCCCTCGATCGAGCAGAGGTGGAAAAATCCCTCGCGTCCCTCGGTGTGAGAGGGCGTGTCGAGCGAAGGAAGCATGGCGTTTGCCTCCATTGCGATGAGAGATGCGTTTATCATGGTGTTTTTGGCCGATCCGGGATGGACGTTAAAGCCGTTTACCTCGATTACAGCCTCGGCGGCGTTGAAATTCTCGCTTTCGATCTCGCCTGCCTCTCCTCCGTCGACGGTGTAGGCAAAATCACAGCCGAAAAAGGGCACGTCAAAGCCGTCGGCACCCATGCCCACCTCCTCGTCGGGAGTGAAGCATACGGCGATCTTGCCGTGAGGAATGTTTTCGGTGATTATCTTGTCGCAGACGTACATGATCTCGGCAATGCCCGCCTTGTCGTCGGCGCCGAGAAGGGTAGTGCCGTCCGACGTGATGAGAGTGCGTCCCTTAAGCTTTGTCAGATGCGGAAAATCGCTTACCTTGATGGTACGCTCTTTGAGAACGATGTCCCCACCGTCATAGTTTTCATGCACGATAGGATTTACGTTTTCGCCCGAAAAGTCGGGGGAGGTGTCCATGTGTGCGATAAAGCCGATCTTGGGCGCGTTTTCGTATCCCTTTGTTGCTTCGATAAAGCCGTAGACGTAACAGTTGTCGCTGAGGGTGACACCCGTCATGCCGAGCGAGATCATTTCATCATAAAGCACCTTTGCTATATCTCTTTCGCGCTCGCTCGACGGATTTACCTCATTTGTCGGGTCGCTTGTCGAATGGATCTTTACGTATTTTATAAAACGGTCCTGAACTCTGATCATAATTTGATCCTTTCTTTTATAAGTTGTTTATATCAATAATTTTGGGCTGTTTGGGGTATTATAATAATCGAATACAATTATTGTGAGTGAAAAATGAAAAAATATTTAGCGTTTCTTTTGGCGATATTGTTCTGCCTTTCGACCTTCTCCTGTAACAAAGACGAGGGAATATATGAATCTGCTACCGTCAAAAAGGCAAAGCCTGACGAAAACAGATCGGCGCTGAGCGTCAAGATCGAAGAGATAAAAGAAGAATACGTGCCCAAAAGAGTCAGCTTTGTCGCGGCGGGCGATAACATCGTCTATTACGGCAACGTGCTCGAGGCAGCAAATATGTCAAACGGCAATTACAAATACGATTTTTCCCATCAGTTTCAGTATATAAAGGAGAAAATATCGTCTGCCGACATCGCCTTTATCAATCAGGAAACGATCACGGCACGCTCTCTGCCGCTGGAGTATTATCCGCGATTCAACAGTCCTGTAGACGTTGTAGATTGCCTTATCGATGCGGGATTTGACATTATAAACGTGGCAAACAACCACATGCTCGACCACGGTGTGAGCGCCCTTCGGGAAAGCGTGGACTATCTCAGAAAAGAAAAGCAGGTTTTCACCGTCGGCGGCTATTACGACGATGCCGATTTTAACGAGGTGAAAATATACGAGCGTGACGGTGTGAAGATAGCCCTTTTGTCGTATGCCGAATTTACAAATCAAGGCCGCGGAGGGGACACGTCCTCCTTTAAGATCCCTCTTTTGCGAGAGGATACCTTGAGAGCGCAGATCCCTGCGGCAGTCGATGCGGCGGATATCGTTTTGGTGTCGGTACATTGGGGAAATGAAAACAGCTTTAACCCCACCGACAATCAAAAATATTACGCATCGCTTATGTGTGATCTCGGCGCCGACGTTATAATCGGGCATCATCCGCACGTCATACAACCGATACAGTGGCTCGAAAGCGAGAACGGAAATCGTACCCTTTGCGCTTATTCGCTTGGCAATCTCTGCGCCGAGATGGCCGAGGGCAAGAATATGCTGGGAGGTCTTCTTTGCTTCGATATCGTCAAATACGAGGACGGTACCGTTGCCGAAAACGTCGTTTTCACGCCTACGGTCTACTATTTTAACTCACGCTTCAAGCAAAACAGCGTAATATATCTCGACGATTTCACCGACGATCTTGCCGCTTCACACGGAATCTCATACTACGGCAACAGCGTCAGCCGAGAGGAGCTCGTCGCTTACGTTGAAAAATATATCCCGAGTGAGTTTTTGAAGTCTGACGGTCAGTAATTTTGGTAAGAGCACATGACGTCGTCGGCGATCTGCGTAAGCTCGGCGATAAGAGCCTTGTTCGGCTCGGGATCGAAATCGTTGACGGCGCTCAAAACGCTCAAAACGTAGTTGTTCGGCTTTATATCGCGCGTTGAGCTTTCGCCGTATACTATCGCGGCATCGCAATGCGAGAATTGATTGAAGCCCGATTTGTGGGCGATCTTTGAATAATGGGGAAGGGCCTCTTTTGTGAAATTGTACTCGGCCCCTACCAAAAGATCGCGCAAAAGCTCGTTGTAGAGTCCGTCGCTTTCGATATAGCGGTAAATTTCCTGCCAGATTATCGCAAGTTCGCGCGGGCTGTAAAGTCCCCATTTGATGCTGTTTCCGTTGAGCCATACGGTCACGCCGAGCGATCTTATCAGCTCGTTGTAGCCCTTGTAGTCGAAATAATCGTGCAGCAGGTAGTAGGCCACGTTGTCCGAAAGGGTAATGTTGGCATCCAAAACCTCGCGCACGGTAAATTTACTGCCGTAGGGCATACGGTTCATATATCCCTCCTCGCCGATGCAGTACTGATCTTCGGTGTATTCGAGAAGAGAATCGAGAGTGTAGGGGCAATCTTCCTTTTCAAGCTCGAGGCAGACGTAATAGGCAAAGGGAGCCTTTACCGTGCTTGCCGCGCGGATGTTGGTCTCGCTGTTATAGGAAAAAACAAAGCCGGTCTTAAGATCGCGTGCGTAAATGCCGTAATCGTAACCGGCGTATTTTTTTGCAAATTGTTCGATGCGTTCGACGATATCTTCGGGAAGCGAGCCGCTCGACACGTAAAGCTTTTCATCGCTGCGCTTGGGCTCCTTGATTACATTGAGCGCAGAGCTTACCGTCGTCTGATTGCCGTAGGCATCGGTAAGCAGAACGTCAAAATCGTATTTTCCCACGCCGTCGTAAGCGGTGGCCGAAATATATTTCGCCGTTACCTCGCTGATGTCGTATACCGACGTAACCAGCTTTGACGGATCGGGAAGATCTTCGGTAATATATGCGGTATATTCGAGCGCTTCGGCTACGGGAGCGACGTCATCGATGACCGAAAGGGTAACCTCGTACAGCTGCCCCGAAATCTCGATATTGAAGGTGTATTCGCCGACCGATTCCGAGGAAACGTCGGACGGGGAAAGGCCGACAAAGCGCGCCTCTACCTTTTCGTTGGGGATAAATGACCGAACAGAGATGCTCTCAAGCTCGGTGTAGCTTACGGTGAGATGGTCGGTAATTTCAAAAACGGTCAGCGTCGCCTCGATATCACGCGAAAGACCGCCGAGCGATACCCGCAAAGCTACTTTCTGCTCGCCGACAAGTGAAAAGTCGGGCGTTTCGGTATATTCTGCCTTTATTGTGTCTTCGCCGAGATAGAAGATGAATTCGTCGGGCGAGATCTCACGTCCTACAGGTGAAAATAGCTTGAGCGTACCTACGCTGTCAAGCTCGCCTTTTACCGATTCGTATACCTCAACGCTCTCGCTTTCGCGTGCGGCATTGAAGGCATCGATGGTGCGCTGCTGTGCTATTGAAAAGATGATCAGAGCTATCAGCATCAGCGCCATTATTGCGACGAGAGTTGACAGCACGTAGCCTTTTACGTTTTTCATATATCATTATTGCGAAATTCGCATTTCCTTTCAGGTAGTCAGTTCATTATATCACATCTTCGTGACAATTTCAACAATCTTCGGTCTGTTTTGAAGCAAATGATGAAAATAAAAAGTAAATAATATATTCAATATCTTGCATTTTTTTCTTTCGGCTGATATAATTGATATATAAGTAAAAACAATATAACTTTTACGGAGGTTAATATGACCAACAGAAAATCCATATATCTTGAGTGCATCGGCAACGGCACTATCGAAGAATGCCTTATTGCCGCAAAAGAGGCAGGCTTTGCCGCAGTTGAGCTTCCCACCATTGAGGAAGACAAGCGTGCCGAGGTAAAGGCTCTTTTCGAAAAATACGATATGATCTGCCCCTCCATCATGACAAGCGGCGCATGGGATAACATCGCTACTTCTCATGATCCCGAGGTTCGCAAAAAGAGTGCCGAATGCTATAAGAGAGCAGTTGACACCGCAGTTTACATGGGATGCGACACCGTACTTACCGTTCCCGGCGGAGTAATGCCCGACATCACCTACGAAGAGGCGCTTGTCAATGCAAAGCTCACCCTTTCCGAGGTGGTTCCCTATGCTGCAGAGAGAGGTATCACTCTTGCAATCGAAAACGTATGGAACAAGTTCCTGCTCACTCCCGCTGATATGGCCGCATTCATCGATTCCTTCGAAAGTGACTACGTCAAGGCGTATTTCGATATCGGTAACGTTGTAATTTATGCATATCCCCAGCATTGGATCAAGACTCTCGGCAAGAGAATCAAGAGAGTTCACATCAAGGGATTTGTGCTTCACGGATTTGACAGCTTCGAGTGGTGCTCTCTTCTCAAATCGGGTATCGATTGGAAGGCGGTTATGGATGAGCTCAATGCAACCGGATATGACGGTTGGGTAACTGCCGAGCTTGGTCCCGACGAAAGAGGATTGAGCGGTATTACCGAGGATATGGACAAGATCCTCGCCCTGTAAGAATTGCAGATAAAAAGCACGGTTGCAGATCGTGCTTTTTTGAAAGACAGAGGGAAATATGACATTGTTTAAGCGTATAATAGCGTTAATTGTCTTTGCATCAACGGTATTGACCGCTATCGCCTGTGCGGAAAATAGCGATACCGATGAGCACATAACGGAAAGAATAACCGAAAGCACCACCGACGACGGACGTATTTACCCCGATCTTCCCGAGGAAACGTTCGACAACAAGGAGTTCTGGATCCTCCAGTGGTACCGTGGCGAAAATCACCCGCACAACTACTTTGAATATTACGTTGAAGAAGAGATAGGTGAGGTTTTAAATGATGCCATCTATTTCAGAAACAAAACGATCGAAGACCGTTATAAGGTAGTCATCAAAGCGGACGGAGTGGAAAATCCCGCCGAAACGATAAGAATGTCTACCGCATCGTTCGATTTCAAGCATAATTTCGTTGCCGACATTCCGCGCCGACTCCTCGGATATTCGATGAGCGGCGAGTATCTCGAGCTCAGCACTATCCCCTATCTCGATATCTCAAAGCCCTGGTGGAATGAGAATTCGCAAAAGGCCTTTTCGATGAACGGTCGCCTTTACGTTATATCGGGCGATTACGTGCTTTACGAAAAGCAGAGAGTGTTTGCGATAATATTCAACCGCGATATGGCAGAGGAGTTTCACCTTGGTGATCTGTATGCCGTAGCCCAAAAGGGAAATTGGACGGTCGAAGAGATGCTCAGATGCGTCAAGATCGTCACCGAGGACGTCAATTCCGACGGATGGATGGATTACGATGACGACCGCTTCGGCTTTATGTCCGGCTCGTATACCTATATTTCATCGTTGCTGTTCGGCATGGGTAATCGCTTTTCAGAAAAGGACAGCGAGGATATCCCGTACATGGTCGCAAAGAGCGAGAGAATGTATGATTCCATTGAAAAGCTCAGCGGCGTTATCTTTTCTGATAATACACTTTGGGGCGAGGTAGTGACGAACAACTGGGTAAAAGCACATTCGCCCGCCTTTGTCTTCAACAGCGGAAATACGCTGTTTTATCACGAGATACTGTACGATGCAAGAAATATGGATACCGATATAGAGTACGGCATCCTGCCTTTGCCCAAATATGACAATGAGCAGGAAGACTACTATACAACCGTTCAATACGGAAATTCGGGCGCCATTGCTATACCGAAGAACAACAACGACCTTGATTTTACGGGTATAATTCTTGAGGCTCTTGCGGCCGAATCGAGATATACCACCTATCCGACGTTCGTTGAAACGGTTCTAAAGGTAAAGGATACTCCCGACGAGCAAGCCAAAAAGATGCTCGACGTCATATTCGACGGCATCGTATATGACGTGGCCGATGCATTTGACTTCGGCGGAATAGTCAATATTTTCAACAATAAGCTTTATCATAGCAAGCAGAACAACATGTATTCAAACTACGACAATATCGAGCGATATATTCTGGATGCGCTTGAGGATACCGTCGACAGATACGAAGAATTGGAATATTAAAGAAAGATCCACCGACAAGGTGGATCTTTTTTGTCAAGTATTCGGCACTATGGCGTGTCCGCCGAGATCGAAAATGTAATCGCCCGATCTTAGCAGATCGGCAAGCTCGATCGAGTCGCGGGGGAGGGTTTTGAATCTCGCAAAGATAAGTCCCGCAAGACCGTGATGGTGATAGTCGCTGCCCCCGACGGTGATAAGGTGATTGTCCGATGCGTACTTTGCCGCCAGCGAAACGCGGCTGTTGTGTCCGGGATGCATATTGAAGACCTCGATACCGTCAAGCAGGGACACGTCCATTTGTGTCATGCCGTCGCGGAAGGGGTGGGCCTGCAAAAAGAGCATATCGGGATTTTTGTACCCCTCGCGGAACTCCTTGAGCGTGCCTGTCATGTATTTGTAGATGGGCAGGGCGTCCTCTTCCTTTACTCCGTAGATGAGGTAATCGTTGTTGTTCTCGGTAAGACGGAATTCAAAGCCCAATATTACCATAAGTCCGATCTTGTCGCCCTCCGCTTTTGCGCGGCGGTAGTCGGAAAGGTAGTATTCGGTCTTGTCTTCGTCGCTTCCTTCGTGGCTGAAAAGCACAGGGGAGAGGTGGTTTGTGATCACCACCGCATCACATCCCAGCTCCTTGTAGGTGTGAACGAGTGCTTCGGGCTCGATCTGCGAGCAGGCGGAAACGGGGGTTGTGTGGGTATGCAGCTCGACTTTGTACTTGTATTCTTCAAATAGCTTTTGGGTATTCATTTGTCTTTTGTTCCTTGCTGGTCATGTTATCTTTTTTAACGCGCCGATGTCCTCGATAAGGCTTGGTAGGTGCGATCTTCTCATGCTGTTTGCCCGTTCGGAGTCAAAACGGTTGAATATCGCCCTTTCCTCGCCGCGCGAGAGGTAAAAACCGTCGGCAGGGAAAGATAGGGGAAAGCGCATATCTTTATCGATAGCCCTGAGATAGCTTTTGCGCGATATCAAATTTCCTTTTTCATCCCATACCTGGGCATAACGGCGGTAATTTATGATGCTTTTGTCGGCATAGGCGATTATATCAAAGCATACCGACATAAATGGCTCGGAGGGCTCAAAAAAGCCCTCCATTGAAAGGTATGTAACGTCGTCGCTTTTTATTGCCCAATTTATAACTGCTTCTTGCAGCTCGCCGTAAAAGCAAGCTGTTTTTTCTTCGGGGATCGGCATATTGATATGCACCCGAAGCAAACGTCCGTCATCTTTTTTTAAAAGGCGGTCGTTTATTGCTTTCCCTCCTCGGTATCGGCGGTGATCTCTTCGGTTTCTTCCTTTTCTGTTTCACTTTCGGCCTTTATACCGCAAAGCACTTCGATATCCGTTTCGTATGCCACGTTGTAGCGTCTGGTCAGCCCGAGCGATTCGTAGTCCCAATGTTCGCCCTTTTCATAGGGCATTATCTGAACGTACTGGATGATCATTCCCGATTCGTAAAGATCGCGAACGCTCTCTTCGGTGTAGTCGCTTTCGGGGTAGGAGAATATCATCATGCGGTCGCCCTCGAGACGGTACTGCATATAAAGCAGGGAGGTCTTGATCGACGTCTTAAAGGAGAAAAGGGTTCTGGCGCGGGTGAGCGAATAGTGGCGGTGAGTGTGCGAATAAAGCTTTACGTATCCGCTGTTTTCCATCTTCTGACCCTGATCCCACTTGAAGTGGTTGTCGAAATGGACGTTGCCCGTGCAGGTGAAAATGTCGCCGTAGACGCCAAGCTCGAGCATTATCGGATAGGCTATGGTGTAGTTTGAAATGTAGCCGTCATCAAAGGTGACGATGAAATAGTTCTCGCTCTTGTCGTACTCGCCCTTGACGTACATTTCGGAGCTCATCGATTTCCATCCGTGATTCAAGAGCGTTTCGAGATCCAAACGGAATTTTTCGCCTGTTGTGCAGTATTCGGGATTGTTCTTTTCGCCAAGCTCCTTTTCAACGAGATCGTGGTACAGTAAAATGACCACGCGCCCTTCTTTTTCTTCTTCGGGCTCTTCTTCGAATTCGGTTTCCTCTTCGGACTCGGTTTCTTCTTCGAATTCGGTTTCCTCTT
>JAZSMZ010000137.1:0-26036 GCA_045536155.1 Eubacteriales bacterium | reverse complement strand
TATAAAACATCAAAAAGAGCTGCTTTGTGTTGTTTCCCATGATGAAAAGGCGATCGTCGAGACCTTTTTGAGCTTAAAAAACAAAGAAGCCGTTGATTTTGCAAAAGCATCGCAGATCTTATTTGAGTGGTCAAAAAAGCGGATCGTGGAAATGTAATCGATCTGCCAAACAATAATCAAAGCTTATTTAACGGTAGGTAACACACTATGATACAGGATTTACATTCGCATACATACTATTCTTTTTGCGGCATTGACAAGCCGGAGCTGATAGTCGAGGCGGCTATTGCGGGCGGAATTGAGCTTTTTGGCATCACCGACCACGTGTACGGCGTGGGCCATGGCCGAGGAGACGTGTTTGGCGCCGCAGCCGATGGCGTGTCGTTTTCCGATTACGGCAGAATGCTTGTCAGATATTACGATCATATCAAACTTTTGCAGTACAAATACGGCGACAGGATCAGACTCCTCAGCGGTATTGAGATCAACACGAAAAAGAGCATGCCCCAAGCCCTTTTGCCCAAAGGAGCGGATATCTCTTTTTTCGATTACTGTCTTATCGAGCATCTTGACCATGACGACAGCGTAACCGAGGGTGATATTTTTTCCTTCGCCAAGAGATGCGGATGCCAGGCGACGGGTATTGCCCATACCGACCTGTTTTCGCACATCGCTCGTATCGGGGCCGATCCGTCGGACTACTTTAAACGAATGGCCGACATGAATATCTTTTGGGAAATGAACGTTTCCTACGACAGCATCCACTGTTATCGCGAGCATGAGTATGTCAAGCGTTTTTTGGCAGACGAGGCAGAGCAGGATATCGTTCGAAAGTCGGGTGTGCGTCTTTCCGTGGGTTTTGATGGCCATCACGTGGAGGAATACCGTCCCGACCGCCTGGCGGATTGCTGCCTCGCACTGAAGAATTTGGGAATACCGCTTGTGTTTGACGAGTGAAGGATAGAGCGTAGATAAAAAACAATAAGGAGATGATTTTATGGAAATCAAGGCAAAGTGCAAATATGATTTTGAATCTGTAAAGGCATTCGTTCATTTGACCATGTATAAAAGAGCCGATCCAAAAAAACGATTGATATTCTGGACCATTGCCTATGCTATTCTTATTGCGTTCATTGTTTGGGAAATTGTTGTTTTTGATATGGACACGACTTTGCTCGTCTTACTCGCCTGCGGAATTTCTATCCTTTTATTAACGTATTTATGGTATTTTATTATCCCAAAGATTCAGTATAAATCTTTGGCAAAAATAAGAAGCATCGAAAACGAGTATGTTTTTTGTGATAACACACTGAAAGTTTTCACGAAGAGCCGTGGATATAACGGTGAAGCGGTAATTGAATATTCCGTGTTTACAAGGGTATACGAAACGTCAAAATACCTGTTTTTATATCAAACCAACAATCAGGCTTTTCTTGTTGATAAAAACACCATTGAGGGCGGAACTGCCGAAGAAATCAGAAATAAGCTGTCGGGCTTGTTAAAAAACAAGTACATTGTCTGCAAGTACTGAAGAATTTGGGAATACCACTTGTGTTTGACGAGTGAAAATCTCGACAGATCGATTTGATACGAGCGCATTTGGCGCATAAACGCAAACGCGTTGACGGCCGCGCCCTTTGTGATACAATCGGAACATAATTAACATATACAGCTTTGGAGGCAGATAAATGAACAGATTTCCCGACAAGTCGCGCGTATGCTTCGTTGGCGACAGCATTACACATATAGGCGTTTTCATAAGGCACATAGTTGGCCACTACAGAAAGCTTTTCCCGGGATCGGGCGTTGAATTTTACAACTGCGGCATCGCAGGCGGATACCTCGGCAACACTCTTGCTGTTTTCGACGAGGACATAGCAATTTACGATCCCACCCACATCGTTTTGATGATCGGTGTGAACGATACCCGACGCGAAAACCTCTCCTCTCCCCCATCCGAGGAGAGATATGCCAAGCTTATCAAGGCATACGAGGAATATCAGCAGAACATGGAGCAGTTTTACAAGATCGTGCGTGAGCGAAATATCGAATTTATCCTCTGCACGCCCATGCCCTATGCCGAATATGCGGGCGATCCCAATTCTGTTCTGCGCGGCGGATACGCATTGGTGCAGGGATATGCCGCCTACGTCAAGGATTTTGCCGAAAAGCATTCGATCGAGCTTTGCGATTTCCACGACCTTGCCACGAGATATATGCAAAGCGAGGTCCTTTATGATCCCGATCACGTTCACCCGAACGCGCGCGGTCACGAGCTGATGGCCGAGAAGCTGCTTTCGATGCAGGGCATCCCCTTTGAGGTGACGTACGATTTTTCGCCCGAGATGAACGAGTGGTATGACATAACTCAAAAGCTTCGCAACATCGTAACCGCCGAATATTTTACGATCCCCGATTTCGTAAATCTTACCGCCGAAGAGCGGTTGGCGTTCGCTCAAAAGCAGCACGACGATATCAAGGCGGGCAGATCGGATATTAACGGATATTTTGCTTCGCTGATCGAATCGTATATTGTCGATAAGCCTCGCCAGGGTGAATATATCGAATACACAAGACAGTTTATGAAGAGCAACTGATATTACGATCATAAAAGGAGAATACATGGCAAATTTTGAGAGAATCGCAAAAAGAGGACTCATCATCACTTTTGTTTTCTTCATCATTATGGCAGCTATCCTTTTTGCCGGCGGATCTTTTTTGATCTTTTCCGACATAAAGTTTACCTCATCGGGATCTGACGAATTCGCGGTCGTAAGCAAGATCATTGTTTTGGCAATAATATATGGCGGGGCGCTCTTGTCTGGGGCAGCTGCAGTAAATTGTTTAAAGAAGGCAATTCAATACGTCCGTGAAAGTAAAGCGAAAAATGATAACGCTGATATAAATAGATGAGCGAAAGGAAAATGACGGTGGGAATGAAATCACTTACCGAACTGTATAAGGTAGGCCGCGGACCGTCGAGCTCGCATACGATGGGACCCGAGCAGGCCTGCAAGGATTTTTTGAAAAAATATCCCGACGTTGACGAGGTGAGAGTCTGTCTTTACGGCTCGCTTGCCAAAACGGGAGAAGGTCACGGCACCGACCGAGTGATCAAAAAAACGCTCGAGGGGATTCCCTGCGAGGTCGTTTTTGATTTTGAGAAAACCGACCTGCCCCATCCCAACACCATGGAGATAGCAGGATATAAAAACGGCGCAGAATGTGCGCGCGTTAAAGTCATGAGCGTGGGCGGCGGCAGTATAAGATACGAAAATCAGATCGTGCACGAAACGCCCGACGTGTACGATATGAGCACCTTTGGCGATATCGCGGCGTATTGCAAGGAAAAGTCGATCCGACTTTGGGAGTATGCTCTTGAGCGTGAGGACAGCGATTTCTTTGCGTACATGGAGAATGCATGGTCGGTCATGAAGGACTGCATTCAGCGCGGACTTAACGACGAGGGCATTTTGCCTGGCGGACTTATGGTCAAAAAGAAGGCAAAATCGCTCTATCGCAGTCAGCATATCGACGAAAGCGCTGCCACGAGAGAAAACCGAATGGTGTGCTCCTTCGCCTTTGCCGTTGGCGAGCAGAATGCATCGGGCGAGCTTATCGTAACCGCCCCCACCTGCGGAGCGGCGGGAGTTGTGCCTGCGGTGCTCTATTACCAGCAGCAAAAGAACAGATTTAGCGACAGTCAGATCGTCGAAGCGCTGATCACGGCGGGAATTGTGGGCAATCTTATCAAGACGAACGCCTCGATATCGGGTGCGGAATGCGGATGCCAGGCCGAGATCGGAAGCGCCTGCTCGATGGCATCAGCCGCGCTGGGCGAGCTGTTTTCGCTTGATATCGACAAGATCGAATACGCCGCCGAGATCGCTATCGAGCATCATCTGGGGCTCACTTGCGACCCGATCTGCGGACTCGTGCAGATCCCCTGCATCGAGCGCAACGCCGTTGCGGCCATGCGCGCCATCAACGCGGTAAGTCTGGCAAGCTTTTTGTGGGATTCAAGAAAGATCTCGCTCGACAGCGTCATTCATACGATGAAGGAAACGGGTCACGATCTGCTCGCGTCGTACAGGGAAACGTCGGAGGGCGGGCTTGCGAAGATCGTATTGTGATTGTTTTGATATAAATAACACGGGAGAACAATATGGATTTAAAATATAATTTCATTCCGCAAATATTGTTGGGCTTAATGATTGTTGCAGCAGTGGGTATCATTTTTGCGCTGATTTGGGATGTCAGATATCTGACACGAAAAGAAAATAACAGCAACAGATCGGCAAAGATATGGCAGGCAGTCACAATCGTTTGCGTCATCGTAGCCGCAGTATCGTGGGTGCTGAATTTCGGTTGGATAAGATTTGCGTTGACGTTTTTGCCCATTCCCTTGATTTATACGATAATCTTTGTTGTGATAAACTTTAAAGCCGCCAATGTGCAGTCATCGAGTGAAAAAATTAAAAAATATCTGCCCATTACTTGTACATTGTACTTGCTGACTTTTTTCCTTTTTCCCGATGGAGGGGATGTGGGAGGAATGTATTTCTTTTTCTCCTTGATACGAAATAACGCAATCGCTGCAGTGGCCTTAATATTAGCACAGTGTTCATTGATTGCTGGAGCAGTGTTTCTGGGTCTGCTCGATATTGAAACGAAAAAGTGCAAAGCCGATGTCGTTCAGAGCGATACACAGGCAGGCGAGCACCACGAAGAATAAACAAAAAGCACCGTTCGGTGCTTTTTTATGTTTGTATTGAAAAATGAAAGGTGGCATGATATAATGAAAAAAGGATGATCAACACGGGAGAACACCATGAGTATTTTCGAAAAGGCAAAATGGATATGGATAGATAAAGAGGGAGGAGTTGACGAATACGGCGAGTTTACCGCCCTTTTTGCGGCCGCGGCTGAAAAAGGCGAAAAAACAGTATGCCGCATATCGGTTGACGGAGATTACACTCTTTTCATAAACGGAGAATTTGTATCGAGCAATCAGTACGGCGATTTCGAGCATTACAAGATATACGACGAGCTTGACATCAGCCCCTATTTAAGAGAGGGCGAAAACGAGATATGCATACTCGTATGGCACATCGGACGAAATTTTCAGAGATATGTCAGCGCCGGGGCAGGTTTGATTTTTGAACTCGAGCAGAATGGCGGGATAATCCTTGCAAGCAGCAGAAATATTCTCTGCCGCAAAAGCGCCGCCTATGAAAGCGGCCGTGCCAAGATCATTACCCCCCAGATGGGCTTCGGCTTTGCATACGATGCAACCAAGGAGGGGCAGGGCGAATATCGCCTCTCGTTTGAGGTGGATAAAAAATGCACCTTCTATCCTCGACCGATAAAAAAGCTCAGCGTGCTCGACCGCAAGGAGATACATATCGTCAAAAACGAGGGCAACTACTACCTTATCGACATGGGCGAGGAAACGGTTGGCCTTCCTACGTTGGATTTCTTCTCCGATACCGAGCAGGAGGTGGTCGTTTGTTGGGGCGAGGATCTCAAGGACGATCATGTCCGCCGCATACTCGGAATCTCCGATTTCAGCTTCGAATACAACTGCAAAAAAGGGCACAACGCATACACAAACCACATGCTCCGTATAAGCGGACGCTATCTCGAGCTTTATGCCGAAAAAAATATCGAGCTGAATTATCTGGGCGTGATAAAGCAGGTATATGACGTTGCGGAAAAGGAAAACACATTAAAGGACGAGCTTGATCGCTCGATATACGACCTTTGCGTGCGAACTTTGCATCTTTCGATGATGGAGCACTACGTTGACACTCCATGGAGAGAGCAGTGCCTTTACGTATTCGATTCGCGCAACCAGATGCTCTGCGGATACAAGGCTTTCGATAAGGGAAACAGCAATTATGCGCGCTCGAATCTGAAGCTTGTAAGTGAGGACAGACGGGACGATCGTCTGCTTGCTATTTGCTATCCCTGCGGCGACGATCTGACGATCCCGTCATTTTCGCTGTATTATTTCATGGCGATAAGGGAGTATCTTGAGCATACGGGAGATCTTTCGCTTGCCAATGAGGTATATGACAAACTGCTTTCTGTTCTCGGTGCTTTTCTTGACAACAGAAAGAATGGGCTCATCTGCCGCTTCGAAGGATGCAATCATTGGAATTTCTACGATTGGACCGAGCATATGGAGGGTCATCTGCGCTGCTCGGACGAGAGCGTTCCCGATCTTATGATAAACTGCCTTTTCATCACCGCGCTTGAAAATCTGCGCGTTATAGCAGGATTGATCGGCAGAAAATTCGAATACGGCGAACTTATATGCGAGATACGAAAAAAGACCGCCGAGACATTCTATAATAGCGAAAAGGATGCCTATTCGATGACCGTCGGCGGTGACGATTTCACCGTTTTGGCAAACTGCTTTGCAATCCTTTCGGGAGTTTGCGACAATGCCGATACGCTTATCGAAAGAGTGGCTGCGGGTGAGTTTATCGACTGTACTTTAAGCATGAGATGCTTCAAATACGATGCAATGCTTAAAACGGACTCCGAAAAGTGGAAAGAGTGGATTCGCGAAGAGATACGCCGCGACTACAAAAAAATGCTCGATGCGGGAGCTACGAGCGTATGGGAAACGATCGACGGAGCAGAAGCGTTCGGCGGCTGGGGCAGCCTTTGCCACGGTTGGAGCGCCGTTCCGATACTTTATCTGTGATATTCGGAGGGAAATATGTTTAAAAAAGCAAAAGCGGTATTCATCCGCGAACTTGAAAAAGAGATGAATGTGGCGGCAGAGTTTATCTGCTCGCTTGACAGCTTGAATCAAAGCAAGATCAGCATTGCGGCGGCATATTTTTACCGTCTGACGGTCAACGGCCGTTTTGTAGCCTTCGGTCCGGCGCGTGCGGCTCATGGATACGGCAGAGTTGACGTTTTTGACCTCGACGAATATGCCATTGAGGGCAAAAACACCGTAAAAATAGAGGTTTTGGCCTACAACTGCCACTCTTTTGCAAGCTGCTACCAGACTTCCTACCTTTGCTGCGAGATCTCACGCGGCACCGAGGTTATCGCATATACCGGACGCGATTTTTCTGCGCGCCGCATAAACAGCCTCGTTCAAAAGGTTCACCGCTACTCCATTCAGCGCCACTTTTCTGAGATTTGGAATCTCAACGAAGAAAACGGCGACTGGGCAAAACCCGACGAGATTGATACTCCTCCTGTTTTTATTGCGCGTGCGGTGCCCTACGTTCATTACGAGGATATCGCGCTTTCAAAGGCGAATTGCCGAGGCGAATTCTGCTTTGACGAGACGCTTCCTTACCTTGAGACCCGTCATTCGTGGAATCACATCCCCGATGAGTGGGGCAAGTTCGATTACAGCGAGATCGAGTATAACCCTTACGCCTTCGTTCAGCGTCAGCGCAAGGTTAAGACCGAGATTGATTGCGCTCTGCCTATCGTTTTGAAAGCAGGCGAGTATGCCCTCTTTGATTTTTCGCGCATAGAGTGCGGATTTTTGCAGTGCGCGGGCAGGGCAAAGGATCAGACAGACCTTGTTATCGGGTATACTGAGTATTGCGAAAATGACGAATTTGCCTTCGGATGTATCGATTCACATTCCGTTTTGGAGTATTTCTTGCCCGAGGGCGAGCATTCCCTTTCCGCGTTTGATGTCGGAACTGCCCGTTTTGCAATCGTTATGGTAAAATCGGGCGAGATGGAGATCGATTCTTTCGGAATAAAAACGTATGAGCGCGATATGAGAACATCGCGCACTAAAAAATTCAAAGAAGAAGTGCATAACAAAATATACGAAGCCGCAAAGCGCACATTCGCGCACAACGCGCTCGATATCTATACCGACTGCCCCTCGCGCGAGAGGGCAGGCTGGCTGTGCGACTCCTATTTTACTGCCATCGCCGAGGAGCATTTTATGGGCGATGTTCCCGTCGAGGATGCATATCTTGAAAACTACCGCCTTTGCGATGCCGTCCTCAGCGACGAGGGTATGCTTCCCATGTCATATCCGTCCGATGTGAGCGGAGGGCGCGAATCGAGCATGTATATCCCCCAATGGTGTATGTGGTACGTACTCGAGTGCCGCGAATATCTCACCGACCGCCGCCCGAATGTCGATCGCGAGCTCTTCCGTGCGAGCATCATGGGCATAGTCGACGGCTTTGAAAAATTCGAAAACGCCGACGGACTTCTTCAAAATCTGTCCTCCTGGAACTTTGTCGAATGGTCGGACGCAAACTCCTGGGTGCAGGATGTAAACTATCCGACAAATTTCCTCTATTCGGCTGTTTTGGATGCGGTATACGAACTGTACGGCGATGAAAAATATCGCATCAAGGCAGAAAAGGTGCGCAAAAAGGCTGCCGAGCTCTCCTTTGACGGCGAAATGTTCACCGATAATGCCATTTGCGACGAAAACGGAGTTTTGTGCAATACCGGCAATACGTCGGAGGCATGTCAGTACTACGCCCTCCTTTTCGGCAAGATCGATTGGAACGAAAAGAAGTACGAAAAGCTGAAAAATCATGTGCTTGACGGCTTTGCCGCTGTCGATACCTCATGTCGCCGATTTGCCTATGCCAATGCATTCATCGGACTTTATCTTCGCATAAAGCTGCTGCTTGAAAAAGAGCTTTACGATCTGATTTTGAAAAACGTAGTGGGATTTTTCGGCGAGATGGCCGACAAAACGGGCACTCTCTGGGAGCATCGCACACCGAGCGCAAGCCTTGACCACGGCTTTGCATCGTACGCGGCATATGCTATGTGCATAGCGCTGGAAAAGAGCGAAAAGTAGTATAAAAAGCGTATTTCGGGCAATAAAAATCAAAAAACACTTGACAAATCCGCTTTAATATGTTATAACAATTAATATCGAAAACGCGATGAAGCGGAATAGTACACGATGATCTTTCTCTACAGAGAGATGCCGGACGGTGCGAGGCATTGGGAGATCTTTTTGGAACTCACCGCGGAGCGGCTGCTGTGAAAAATCAAAAATTAGCGGCAGACGGGCACTCCCGTAACAGAGTTAAGATGTGTTTGCATCTAAAGTGCGTCCTTCGGGGCGAAAAAGAGTGGTACCGCGGAAACTTGATTTTTTACGTTTTCGTCTCTTTGAATTTGAGCAAGAGACGAAAACGTTTTTTGTTTTAAATTTCGGTTTTACGTTTGATAAAAGGAGATTTTAAAAATGAAAAGAATCAGCACTACAGACATTACTTTAAAAACTATATCGTGTGACCGCTCGGTCTCGCTGCTTTTCCGCGAAAAGTTTGCTATCGCGAGCTGTGCCGACAGAATAGGCGCAGATGCAATATCCCTTCCTGGGGTAAAAAACGCACGCGAGGACACTATTATTTATAAAACCATTGCTAAGAATATTCAGTCTGCTTCGCTGACGATCCCCGTAGGATACGACGTTGACGGAGTAAAAGAGGCGTGGGAATGCATCAAGGATGCAAAATCGCCCGTGCTTCAGATAGAGCTTCCCGTTTCCACCATTCAGATGGAATATACATATCACGTAAAACAGGCGGTAATGCTTGAAAAGATCGCGAATCTCGTCTCGGCGGCAAAGGAGTATTGCAACAACGTCGAATTTGCTGCTCTCGATGCAACGAGAGCCGACGAGGATTTCCTCATTTCGGCTGTTAAAACGGCCGAAGAGAAGGGGGCAACCGTCATCACCGTATGCGACAGCGCGGGAGTGTCCACTCCTGCCGAGATCGGCGCAATGATCGCCAAGGTCAAAGCCGCCGTATCCGTTCCCGTCTATGCCGAGCTTTCAAACAGAGCGCATATGGCGGTTGCATCGGCATTTGCCGCTATCGAAAATGGAGCCGACGGATTCAAGTGCGCCATGGTGGGCAAACATTCCCTCCTTTCGGGCGAGATATGCGATGCCATGAGCATCTGCTCGGGCTCGATTGACGCCGAGATCGCGCTTGACAGAACAAAGATCCATTCAAGCATCGACGATATGTGCCGCAGCATCAGCCATGATCAGAGCAGCGGCGATACCGTTGTCAGCGAAGCGAAAAAGATCCTGCTCGACAGCGATTCCAATTTGACCGACGTTTCCTCGGCGGCCTCTCTGCTCGGTTACGAGCTTTCCGATGCCGATATTGGAAACGTGTTTAAGGCCTTAAAGCAGGTCTGCGAAAAGAAGGGGGACATCGGGGTAAAGGAATTCGAGGCGCTCATCGCAAGCTCGGCCATGCAGGCTCCCTCCACCTATCATTTTGAAAATTACACCACCACATCCAGCAACCTTTCGAGCTCGATGACACAGATCACTCTCAGCTGCAACGGCGAGAAGATCAGCGGTGTCAGCGACGGAGAGGGCCCGATCGATTCGGCCTTCCGTGCCATCGAGCAGTGCATCGGACATCACTACGAGCTCGACGATTATCAGGTGCAGTCGGTAACCGAGGGCAAAGAGGCGCTCGGCTCGGCGCTCGTACGTCTTAGAGTGGGGGGCAAGCTCTACTCGGGCAACGGCACCTCCACCGACATCGTTGCCGCAAGTATCCGCGCATATATCAACGCGCTCAACAAGATCGTCTTCGAGGAGGCATAAATCATAAATGAAGATAGTTTTTTCCACCAAGAACGTCAATCGCGCCTCCTTTCTCGATACCTGCCGATATGCCTACGACTACGGCTTTGAGGGCTTTGAGATATACGATGCCGTAAAAGAGAGAAATGCTCACCACGACAGTATTTTAAGACGTGAGCGCACGGCAGATGCCCGCCGCAAGATGCGCAACCGCAATCTCTCCCTTTCGGCGCTCCGTATGCCCGTAACGGCGGAAAGCGACGAGTGCACCGCCGAGCTTTTGCTCAAATACGTCGATATGGCGGCAAACGCGGCGGTCGACAACGTCATTGTGCGCGTTGAAAAGGAAACCTCCTTCGATATTCTCGATAAAAAGTTCGCTCAGGCTATAAAGAGAGCCGAAAACGCCGACGTAAATATCCTTTTTGAAACGGTAGGCTATCTTGCCAACACCGAGAACGTTATCGGCATAATCAATCACTTTGCCTCGGCGGCGATAGGATGCTCGTGGAACGTGCGCGGCACTTATTTTGATGCCTCGGAAAGCGCCGAAGCGACCATAAAGACGCTGGGCGCGTATATCAAATACGTCCGACTGGGCGATATGAAGGACGGCAAGACCGTGCTTATCGGCGAGGGAGACCTCGACGTCGAAAAGCTGATGGGGGCACTGTCCTCGCTCAACTACGACGGCTTTATCTGCGCCGCATGGAACGAAGAGATCAGCGATGCCGATATCGTTTTGACTCATTTTACAAACTACATATCCTCGCTCAATCGCGAGAAAAAAACGTATGACCACGCATATTATAATCGTGCCAAAACGGGCACCTTTGTATGGAAAAAGTATGACGTTATCGACGCCACCTTCTCCGACGTGCTCGACACCATGGCCGAGACGTATCCCGACCAGTATGCGTTCAAATATCCCACGCTTGATTATACCCGTACCTACGAGCAGTTCAGGCGCGACGTTGACGAATGCGCCGCCGCCCTCATCTCGCTCGGTGTAAAAGCGGGCGATCACGTTGCTGTGTGGGCAACGAATGTTCCAGAATGGTATCTCACCTTCTGGGCAACGACAAAGATCGGCGCCGTTTTGGTTACCGTAAATACCGCATATAAGATCCACGAGATAGAGTATTTGTTAAAACAGTCGGACACTCACACCCTCGTTATGATCGAATATTGCAAGGACATCAACTATAAAGAGATAATTGAGGAGCTCTGTCCCGAGCTGCGCGATTTGATACCCGGTCAGCCCCTCTATTCGAAGAATCTGCCCTTTTTACGCAACGTCGTAACGGTAGGCTTCAATATGGACGGCTGTCTTACATACGAGCAGATGCTCTCGCGCTCCTCCCTCGTTCCGCGTGAGGAGGTCCGCCGCCGCGCATCACTTGTAAAACCCGACGACGTATGCAATATGCAGTATACGTCGGGCACGACAGGATTCCCCAAGGGAGTTATGCTCACTCACCGCAACATAGTAAACAACGGCAAGACCATCGGCGACAGAATGGATCTTTCCACTGCCGACCGTATGATGATCCAGGTGCCCATGTTCCATTGCTTCGGCATGGTGCTCTCGATGACCTCGATGATGACCCACGGCGGCACGCTCTGCCCGATCCCCTATTTTTCGCCAAAGTCATCGCTTGCCTGTGACAACGACGAAAAGATCACCTGCTTTAACGGCGTGCCGACGATGTTTATAGCCATGTTCAACCATCCCGATTTTGCCAAGACCGATTTTTCTCATATGAGAACGGGCATCATGGCAGGTGCAAACTGCCCGGCGGATCTCATGCGGCGCGCGGCTGATGAGATGAACATGCGCGAGATAATCTCCGTTTACGGTCAGACCGAGGCATCGCCCGGATGTACCATGGGCGAGGTCAACGAGGATATCGACCATCGCGTTGAAACTGTTGGAAGCGCTTTCCCCGGAGTGGAGTGCAAGATCATCGATCCCGAAACGGGGGCTGAGCTGCCCGACGGCGAGAGCGGCGAGTTCGTTGCACGCGGATTCAACATTATGAAGGGATACTACAAGATGCCCGAGGCGACCGCGCAGGCGATCGATAAAGACGGCTGGCTCCATTCGGGCGATATATGCATGAGAACGCCCGACGGATATTACAAGGTCACCGGCCGACTCAAGGATATGATAATCCGCGGCGGCGAGAATCTCTATCCGCGTGAGATAGAGGAGTTTTACCTCACCAATCCCAAGGTGCGCGACGTTCAGGTCGTCGGCGTGCCCGACGAAAAGTACGGCGAGGAATGCTGTGCCTGGGTAATACTTCACAAGGGCGAGACTGCCGATGAAAATGAGATGAAGGAGTTTGGCAACGCCTCCATCGCGCGTCATAAGGTGCCCAAATACTTCATGTTCGTCAGCGAATTCCCTATGAACGCCGCAGGCAAGATTCTCAAATATAAGATGCGTGAAGAATCGGCCGAAAAGCTCGGACTCAAGTGAATCGGGGCTGAATCGCGGAAAAAAAGAATAAAATTGCCACTGTTGACGTAAAATGATGCATAAGATCGCACGACAGCGAAATCTTATGCATCATTTGGCTATAATACGAAAAAAGTAAGGAAAACACAATGTATTTTGATGAACTGAAGATCGGAATGAGCGTGCAGTGCGCGCCTGCCGTTATTGAAAGAGAAAAAATGATCGCTTTTGCCAAAGACTATGACAATATCCCTCTTCACACCGACGAGGAATATGCCAAAAGCACGCCCTTCGGCAAGCTTATCGCACCCGGAGTGATGTCTTTCATGTCGGTCTGGAACAAGTATCTCGAATGTGACTTCTTCGACGATGCGCTTTTGGCGGGAAGATCGACAAAAATTGAATGGTTAAAGCCCGTTTTTGCCGACGATGTGCTGACAGGCAGGGCAGAGATCACAAAACTTGAAAAAAGAAGTAAGAAGAACGGACTTGCCGAAATCAGCATGGATATTTTCAATCAGAATGGCGAGCTGGTCATCAAAAATGTGACCGAGGCTATAGTTAAATGCCGTAGAGTCTGACGACAAAAGGACCAGAAGGTGATCATATTTGAAAAAGACATATGTAACATCAATGCCCGATCATATAGGGGCGTTTTTAAAGGCAAGCCGATGCTTTTGCGAGCTTGGCATCAACATCACCCGAGTAAGCTATAACAAGGCGCTTGACAGCCATACCTTGTTTATCGATGCAGAGGGAACGGCAGATCAACTCGAAAAGGCGGATGTTGAGCTTGAAAGAATCGGATATCTGCAGAACGGCGAAAGCAAAACGAGCGTTGTCCTGCTTGAGTTTTGCCTCGAGGATAAGCCGGGAAGCGTTTACGATGTGCTTGTTCTGATAAACGACTTCAATTTCAATATATCGTATATAAGCTCGCAGGAAAACGGGAGCGACTATCAGTATTTCAAAATGGGACTGTATGTGGACGATCCTGACCGTATTACTGAATTTCTCGCTGAAGCCGAAAAGATATGCAAGGTACGGGTAATTGATTATAATTGCTCCGAAAAGGTGTATGACAACAGCATATTCTACAATACCTATGTCATGGGTCTTTCGCGTGCGGTGGGCCTTTCTGAAGATGTCAGAAGTGAGCTTTTGGTTTACGTTAATCTGGCAATGCAGACTTTGGATGAGCAGGGTCTGTCACCATACAGAACATTTGACAGTATTAGCAAATTTGCCGAGCTACTCGGACGTTCGGGCGGCAAGGCGTTTATGCCGAGAATAAGCACACATAAGATCACCGATTCTACAGATATTACCTTAATAGAGCCGCCCTGCGGCAGTAATACGATGATAATCAGAAGCTTGGGGCAGACTTTGTTTGTGGACAGCGGCTATGCGTGCTACCGCGAGGAAATGCTTGAAATTTTCAGAAATATTCTTCCCGATTTTGATTCAATGAAAAAGAGCATCCTCGTTACCCACGCGGATGTGGATCATTGCGGCCTTTTGCCCATTTTCGATGAGATAATTGCATCGGGCAAGACTGCGCGCTGCCTTGAAAACGAATATAGCGGACATAACGGATTTCGCGAAAACAATCCGCTTCATAAGCCGTATATCAATATCTGCAAAATACTGACATCGTATAAACCGGTCAGCAGCGAAAAAATCAAGGCTATGTGGAACGATATTTCGGATATGAAGGAGCCGTTGACCCAGATTGGCTTTTTTGACTTCGGCGAGCTCCATTTTGAGGTGTATGAAGGAAAGGGAGGGCATTTGCCGGGCGAAATCGTGCTTATCGATTATGCAAAACATATAGCCATTACCGGTGATATTTACATCAATGTTCACGCGCTGACAGCAGAACAGGCAGAGTATAATAAATATGCGCCCATTCTTATGACGTCAGTCGACACCGATCCTGCTCTTTGCGCAGAGGAGCGCCGGGCGATCATGCAGCGGCTCGGCGTTGGACAATGGCAGATTTTCGGCTCGCACGGATTCAAAAAGGATTATTCGGTCAATGCCTGACAGCATTTTTTAGCAAAATCAAAAATAATTAGATTTTTTTGCAAAAAGGTATTGACAACACGACTTTAGCGTGCTAAAATAAATGCAAATTTGAATATCACAAAGAACGACTGCGATGAAGACGGTCGGATTATGAAGCTTACAGAGAGTTGTCGGTTGGTGCGAGACAATGGCGGATTTTTCCATACGACCTATCACTTCTGAGTCGGAGGACCGAAAGCTTTTTCAAAAAAGCAAGTAGACTCCTTCCGTATTGCTGCGTAAAGGCAAAGGGCTTGTCAGAGTCCGGTAAGTGACGGAATTAAAACTTCCGTAATTTGAGTGGTACCGCGGGTTTAACAACTCGTCTCAAAGAATCTTTGAGGCGAGTTTTTTGTTTTATTCAAATTGGTAAACCATTAAATAATGTCATTATCGAAAGGAGACAACGAAAATGGATTACAGTTTGAAAGAGGTCGCGAGAAGAATAAAGGATCTTCGCGAAGCAAAGGGATACACTCCCGCCGAGCTTGCCAAGCTCACAGGTGTATCGCTTGAGGATTATCTGCTTTTGGAAAAGGGAGAAACCGATTTCAGCTTCACCTTTATTTACAAGTGCGCCAAGGCCTGCGATGTCGAGGTTGTCGACCTGCTTGAAGGTCGAAGCTCCACTCTTACATCTTTTGCAATCACACGAAAGGGCGAGGGACTTCAGATCGTCAAAAAGCATGGCGTAGTCTACAACAACTTAGCGCCCAAATTCAAGGATAAGCTTGCCGAGCCCTTCCTTGTAAAATTCCCCTATCTCGCCGAGGAGCAGAACGCTCCTATGAAGCTCAATTCGCATAACGGTCAGGAATTTGACGTTATCGTCAAGGGTGCGCTCAAGGTTCAGGTCGGCAATCACGTTGATGTGCTTTACGAGGGCGACTCGATCTTCTACAACAGCCTTATTCCTCATGGCATGATCGCCGTAAGCGAGGGCGGATGTGAGTTCCATGCGGTTGTTTTAAATCCGCAGGACGGCGAGTACAGCGAGGAGTATCCCGAATCTCCCTTCGTTGCTGCAAAGACAGTCGAAAAGGAAGCGGACAACACCGCTACCGTTGCCGACAATTTCGTTGAATCCTACTATGATGAGCAGGGCGTTTTCAACGGCATCAAGTTCAAAAATGACGACAAGTTCAATTTCGCCTTCGATTGTGTTGATGCCATCGCCAAGAAGACTCCCGATAAGCTGGCGATGATGTGGGTCGCAAACGATAAAAGCGACCGTGCATTCACCTTTGCCGATATGAAGAAATATTCGGCAAAGACCGCCAACTATTTCGAGTCACTCGGCATCAAAAAGGGCGACACCGTAATGCTCGTCTTAAAGCGCCACTATCAGTTCTGGTTCTGCATGCTTGCACTGCACAAGATCGGCGCTATCGCAATTCCCGCAACAAATCAGCTCGTTGAGCATGATTTTACATACAGATATAAGGCGGCAAAGGTAAAGGCAATCGTCTGCACCGCCGACGGAGAGGTATCGAATGAGGCCGAAAAGGCGGCCGCCGAATTCCCCGGAATGCTCAAGATCCTGGTTGGCGGCAAAAAGGATGGCTGGAACGACTTCAACGTCGAAATGGAGCGCTTCAGCACTCATTACTATCGCACCGAAAACACCCCCTGCGGCAATGATCCCATGCTCATGCTCTTTACATCGGGTACAACCGGATATCCCCGTATCGCAACTCATTCTTATAAATACGCGCTCGGACACTATCCGACGGCCAAGCATTGGCACAATGTAAAGAGAGACGGATTGCATTTCACCATTTCCGATACCGGATGGGGCAAGGCACTCTGGGGCAAGCTTTACGGTCAGTGGCTGTGTGAAGCGGCAGTATTTACATACGATTTCGATCGCTTCCATTCAGAGGACATTTTGCCGATGTTCAAAAAATACGGCATCACCACCTTCTGCGCTCCTCCCACCATGTACCGCTTCTTTATCAAGGAGGATCTGTCGAAATACGATCTTTCCACAATCGAGTACGCCACAACTGCAGGAGAGGCGCTTAATCCCGAGGTATTCAATCAGTTTAAAAAGGCGACCGGACTTACCATCATGGAAGGCTTCGGCCAGACCGAGACCACCCTTTCGATAGCAAACTTTGTCGGATCCACTCCGAGAATCGGTTCGATGGGTAAGCCCAGCCCGCTTTACGATGTTGTAATTCTCGATCCCGACGGCAACGAGTGCAAAACGGGAGACACCGGTGAGATATGCATCCGCACCAAGGACAACGTTCCCTGCGGACTGTTCATCGGCTATTACCTTGATGAGGAAAAGACAAACGACGTATGGCATGACGGATATTACCACACCGGTGATACCGCTACCATGGACGAGGACGGATATCTCTGGTATGTCGGCCGTATCGACGACGTAATCAAATCGTCGGGATACCGCATCGGCCCGTTTGAGATCGAAAGCGTTATCATGGAGCTGCCCTACGTCCTCGAATGCGCCATCACGCCCGTACCCGACGAGGTCAGGGGTCAGATCGTCAAGGCGACCATCGTGCTCGTCAAGGGCACCGAGGGTAGTGACGCGCTGAAAAAGGAGATCCAGGAATACGTCAAGACGCACACCGCGCCCTATAAGTATCCCAGAATAGTCGAGTTCGTCAGCGAGCTGCCCAAGACCATCAGCGGCAAGGTCAGACGCGTCGAGATCCGCAAAAACGATATGGAAAAACTGAGTAAATAATGAGAAAGCAGACTCCCGAGAGGGGGTCTGCTTTTTGTGTGTAGGGGTCCTGCGGAGGACAAATATAGTGTGCGATGCATTGTAGGGGAGGGGTCTCCCCTCCCGCTCCTGCGGGCGGCAAAAATGGCGCAAAATTCGCCCTCTCACCGCCTTCGGCGGAGCTCTCCCAAAGGGAGAGCCTTTTCTTGCCTCTCCCTTTGGGAGAGGTGGCACGCGAATGCGGGACGGAGAGGGCCTTGAAGAAACACGCAAAACAATTCCTCATCCGCTCCTCACCCGACTTCGTCGGGAGCTCCCTCCCAAAGGGAGCCTTTGATTTGTGTGACTCGAACGTCCGTCTGCTTTTTTGTGTGTTGATGAGAGGAAACGGGAAGAAAAATCAAAGATTTTTCTTCCTGACACCCCCACAAAAAATTAAACAATCGTATTCGAAATCGAATTGAAATATACAAAAATATATGCTATAATGAAAGCACAAAATAAAAAATCCCCTTAAAATAAGGAGAAAATACAAATGACCGAATTTTTAACCATGCTGCCGCCGATCGCAGTCTGCCTGATCATTTGCGCGGCAAAGATAATCGAGATAACGATACAGTCCCTTAAAACCTGCATGATGGTAAAGGGACAGCGCATGAAGGCCGCCGCGCTCGGATTCGTTGAGTGCGCCGTTTGGGGACTTGCCATATCCACAATAATCAGCACTCTGGGCGACAACCTCCTTTTGCTCTTTTTCTACTGCCTCGGATATGCCGCAGGACTTTTCCTCGGCTCAACTCTTGAGGGCAAGATCGCGCTCGGAACTTCCAGCCTGCAGCTTATTGCCAACGGCAAGAACACACAAAAGATCACCGCCTATTTAAAGAGCAAAAACAACGGATATACCGTTTTCGAGGGTCAGGGCTCGATCGATAAGATGAACATGGTGCTCATCGTGCTCCCCCGCAAGGATATGCGCAAAACGCTCAAGGAGATCCAAGCGATGTGCGACAACAAGGTGTTCGTCGTCGCCTCCGACGTAAGTAAGTATGCCGGCGGATACGGCATGGTTAAGTGAGCGGCTTTTGCTTTCATAAAGGAGATTTTGACAATGAATGAAGAAGCAAAGAAAATAGCGAAAAAAATCAACACTTTGCATATCTGCCTGAGAGTGGCATCTTTTGTGGTAATCTATTTGATATACGTGTTTGCGGTGTTTCTCACCTACGATCGGTTCGAATCGCAAATCCCCGCAATTATCATTACCTTGGCATCAATATTCGTTATATCAAAGCTAAACAGAAAAATAGTTACAACGGTTTACATGAAAAATGTGGTCTCGGTTATGTTTGACGAAGCGGATGCAAACAAATACCGCGAAATTATAACAGGACTTAAAATGGCAAAAAACTCTCTGGATCTGTTCGATGCCGCATATTTTGCAGGAGATTATCAGAGCGCGGTAAATACTTTTGAAACGTATGCCAAGGCAGAGGAGGCACCGTTAAACGTCAAAGCTCATTGCCTTATGCGTTTGACGAACGTTTATTTCGAATTAAGGGATTTTGAAAAAATGCGCGAGACGAGCGATAAGTTTGCACAGCTGAGGCAGCTTCATCCGTCAAATCCGTATTTTCAAAATTACACGGGATTTCACCGCCTGTTTTCAGACAGAGATTACGAAGCGTGCAAGGGGATCTGCCGCGAATTGAACAACTCAACTTCTGCCGAGCAGACAAACAACTTTTATAAATCAAAGCTTTGCTTTATGTACGCCGTTACCTGCTATGAAAGCGGCGAAAAAGAGGAAGCAAGAGCGACCTTTGAGATCATTTTGACCAATACTCCAAAGCTTTATTGGGCGGAGCTTGCGAAAAAATATATCGAAGCGATAGACAGCGAAACCGAACCCGTCATTTCCGACCACCCCATCGTGCCCGAGGAAAACGTTCAGCTTTCCACCGTCAAGGCACTGACAAAAAAGAAAAGGATCGTCAGCACGATAATCGTTGTCGCCTTACTTTGCCTTTGGATACTTGCGATCTACTTTTTAAGCACATCGTCGAATTTCTATTTTTACAACAGACTGCCCGAACTTACCGACGAGATAGTTGAGGAGCTCAGCACAAGAAACGGATACAACAGGGGTGTCAGCCAAAAGCTTGAGGGGGATATCTATCTGTCGATTTTCTTTGTCGATGACGATGAAAGCAGCTGGACAAGCGAGGAGATTGAGCAGTACATGAAGCATCAGATCCGTCCGGGGTTGGATTTCCTCGAAGAACAGGCGAAAGAATACGGCAAGAGTCTTACTATACATACAAAAGGCTACTCAACTGTTCCTTCAAAATACAGTCAACAGCATGACCTGATATATGACGGCACCGTTAAAAGTGGGGATGCGCACACGAGCATGTATGAAATGTTATCATACTTTGATGTTACGGGCGTTTTCATAGGCGATGCCAATGCTCCTTTGGATTGTGCGGCGACACTTGCTGTTGTGGATAAAGAGGGCGTGTCATACGCTTATTCCGAAAGAAGCGAGGAAAAGAATTTGGACCCCGAGTTGGCGATCGTATTTACAAACTATCCGGGAGAACACCGTGACGTTGATGACAATACAGAGATGGCGGCTACCGTGGCACACGAGGTTTTGCACCTTTTTGGAGCCAAGGATCTCTACGAGCCCGAGCTGCTTGCCGAATATGCCGCATACAAATATCCGAGAGATATTATGCTGTACGCAGATAATATCAAACGCGCCCAAATAGACAAATTCACTGCATACTGCATCGGTTGGCTTGACGAAGCACCCGAGATTTATTGATGTCGTAAAAGCAACATCAAAGGAGATTTTGACAATGAATGAAGAAGTAAAGAAGATAGTGCGGAAATTTAACACCCAAAAGAACTGCTTGTATGTGGCAGTTTTGGTGCTTGCTTATTTGATATATTGCTTGGTGGCTTTTTTAACCTTAGATTGGTTTCAATCATACAAGATTTCACTTTTGATTGGTTTTGTTGCTGTGCTTTTTCTCTGTATAGTTGCCCGCATTCTGATTCAAAGGCTTTTTGAAAAAACAGTATATCCCATCTTGATTGAAGAAGCTGATGCTGATAAATACTATAGCGTTATGAAAAACGTAAAGTATCTGAGAACGAGTCTTTACTATTTTGCAGACGCGGCATATTTCGCCGGAGATTATCAGACCGCAGTTAATATATATACCGTTTTTTTACAAGAGGGTAG
This sequence comes from Eubacteriales bacterium, assembly GCA_045536155.1. Taxonomy (GTDB): domain Bacteria; phylum Bacillota; class Clostridia; order Oscillospirales; family CAG-272; genus JAZQNC01. The sequence goes on along the minus strand of JAZSMZ010000137.1, from coordinate 4,972 downwards.
GTTACCGATAACAAACAAGCTGCTGTGCTTGTCCCGCTTGGAAAATATTTGTTTCGAATTAAGGGATTTTGAAAAATTAAGGACTATAGAGAATAAGTGTAACGAGTACAGTCAGCGGTATCCTTCGAATTCAATTTCAAAAAAAGCCATCGGATATTCCACCCCATTTTTAAACGGTGATTATGAAGAGTGCAAGAGGGTTTGCCTAGAAACAGAAAAAACAACGCCGGATGACAACACACACAATTTACCCAAGGCGTATCTTAGTTTTCTTTATGCTTTGGCCTGCTATGAAAACGGCGAAAAAGAGGAAGCAAGAGCGACCTTTGAGCTCGTTTTGACCAATACCCCAAAGCTTTATTGGGCGGAGCTTGCGAAAAAATATATCGAAGCGATAGACCGAGGAATTGAGGTCGTCATTTCCGACCACCCCATCGTGCCCGAGGAAAACATTCAGCTTTCCTCCGTCAAGGTACCGACAAAAAAGAAAAGGATCGTCAGCGCGATAATCGTTGTCGCCGTCCTTTGCCTTTGGATACTTGCGATCTACTTTTTAAGCACATCGTCGAACTACTATTTTTACTCGTTGTATAAAGGGTAACTGAAATCATGGACAAATATCAGGAAAATATAGTCCCCGCATCGGGGCAGAATACCGCGAACGTATTTGTTTACGGAAACGAAAAGAGCAAGATCAAGGTCCTTTTCGCGGGCAACTCTATAACAAAGCATATGCCCCGTCCCGAGATCGGCTGGTACAAGGATTGCGGCATGGCGGCATCATCTGCCGAGCATGATTACGTTCATCTTATCGTTGACAAGATAAAAGAAAAATACGATCCTGCCGTCTCCTTCTGCATCGCTCAGGTGGCCGAATACGAGGTGTCATTCTTCGAAAGCACTCCCGAGCGCGACTACAAGTTGGCAAAGGACTTTGGCGCCGACGTCGTATTCATGTTCTACGGCGCAAACGTGCCTGGCGCGTATGACGGCATGGAAGATCCGCCCAAGACCTTTGAAAAGGCATACGAGGATATGCGAAATTACCTCGCTTCGCCCGATAGCGCGGTCTATCACTCGATGGGATTTTACAAACGACCTGTGCTCGAAAAGGAAAAGATCGCGGTCAGCGAAAAATACGGCGATACTTATATCGATATTTCGCACATACGCGATCTTGACGAATCTCACGGTGATTTTAACCATCCGAGCGATCTCGGCATGCAGATGCTCGCCGACACCTTCTTTGCCGCTATGGAAGAGGATATAAAGAGAATTTGCGAAGAAAGATAAAAAAACAGACCGTAAGGTCTGTTTTTTTAATGCAGCAAAAGACGGTAAGAGCCGTCATCTTCTCTTATATACTGAAACTCGCTTGTTTTTTCGTCGTCAAAAACGCGAAGCAGCGAATCGAAATGCATGGTCTGCTTGTAGCACTCGATTTCGTCGCGGTCGATAAAAAACACCTCGCCCTCGTCGGACGATTTCAGCTCGCCGCAGTATTTCGTTGCCTTGAAAAGGAATATAACGTAGCGCGCGCCGTCCTTTTTATAAAACTGCTTGAGTCCGCAGATGACGGGATCGAGCACGGTCAGCCCCGTTTCCTCCTTCATCTCGCGAACGCAGGAATCGACAAACGATTCGCCCACCTCCACGTGTCCGCCGGGGAAGGCCAGCCCGCTCCAATCGGGATCGGTGCGGTTGATGACCAGTATCTTGCCGTCCTCGCGCTCAAGCATGCACATATTGGTGAATTCGGCGCTTTCGTAGCTTCTTTTTTCGCTCATTTTATCAAACGTAAAGGATATAATCGTCTTTTCTCGGCTTGGGCTCGGCATAGGGCGCGGCGGCGTAGCCTAAAATGCAGTTGCCGATGCCGCGGTAGCGCTCGTCGATGCCCCATTCTGCAAGCAGCTTCTTGCCCTCGGGGGAATCGAAGGTCTCGCGTGCGCGGTAGATGTAGCAGGATGCCACTCCGAGCGCGTGTGCGGCATTGAGAATGTTGCCTATAACCATGTTGCCGTCGTCGACGTAGGTGCGGATATCGGGATCGGCGAGAACTATCATCAAAACGGGTGCGCCGTAGAAGGGATGCTCCATTTTGCCTCCCCACGCGGCGGCATTGAGCTTTTCGATGCGCTCGATCGTTTCGCGGTCGCGAACGACCACGATCTTGGGCGCCTGCAGGCCGCGTCCGGTGGGCGCATATGTGCCTGCCTCGGCAATCTTGTCAAGTATCTCCTTTGAGGGTATTTCATCGGTGTATGAACGGCAGGAGCGCCTTGTTTTGAGGTCGTGCAATGTGCTTTCCATATTTTTTCGTCCTTTCGCTGTCTTATTACCTTATTTATACCATATTTTCGGGGTGATTGTCAAGAAATTAATAAATGTCTACAAAAATAGTATAAATTAATATTGACAAAAGAAAATAAATGTGATATCATTAAATCACAGCATTTGGAGGTGTATATGTCAAAGGAAAATCGAGTTGCTCTGATAAGCATAATTGTTGAAAAAAGCGACAACGTCGCTAGGCTCAACGAGATACTTCATAACTACTCCGAATACGTTATCGGACGAATGGGAATACCCTATCGCGAGAAAAGCATAAGCATAATATCGGTAGCCGTCGACGCTCCCGAGGATGCCATCAACACCTTGACGGGCAGTATCGGCAAGCTTGACGGAGTTACCGCCAAGGCAACCTATTCAAAGGTATAATATCAAAAATCAATACACTGTTCTGACGCCGAAAGGTTGCTTGAGGGGAAAGCGCAGCTTTTAAATGAGCTTATCTGCGTTTTTTCGTGCACTTTCCTGCGCGTCACGCGGATTTTTTATTTAAATTCCTATGAAAAACGAAAAAACAAGACAACTGATCGAGCGCCTTGCAAAAGATCACACCCTCGATTTTGACGAATACGTCTTTTTGTGTGAAAATGGCGAGAGCGAGCTTGAATATGCCTCGCACTTGGCTGAACAAATTCGCCAAGAGGTATACGGACGCGACGTTTACATTCGCGGTCTTATCGAGGTGTCAAACTATTGCAAACACGACTGCCTTTACTGCGGTATACGCCGCTCCAACCGCGATTGCGAGAGATATCGGCTCGACAAGCAGACCATTTTATCCTGCTGTGACGAGGGATATGCCCTCGGCTTTCGCACCTTTGTTTTGCAGGGCGGGGAAGACAGTCATTTCACCGATGATTTCGTATGTGACACCGTCGGTGCGATAAAGGAAAAATATCCCGATGCGGCGGTAACGCTCTCGCTGGGCGAGAGAAGCCGCGAAAGCTACAAGGCACTGCGCGAGGCTGGAGCTGATCGATACCTGCTCCGTCACGAAACGGCAGACAGCGAGCATTATGCTCGTCTGCATCCGTCGAATCTGACGCTTCGTAACCGCATGAAATGCCTTTATGATCTTCGAGAGCTGGGATATCAGGTCGGATGCGGCTTTATGGTGGGATCTCCCTATCAGACAAGTGAGAATCTGGCAAAGGACCTCGCTTTTATCGAAAAATTCCGCCCCGATATGTGCGGCATAGGCCCGTTTATTGCACATCATGCGACGCCCTTTGCATCGTTTGAATCGGGCACACTCGAAAAGACGCTGCTCATGCTGGCAATGGTGCGAATGATTCATCCGCACGTTTTACTTCCTGCGACCACCGCTCTCGGCACGATCCACGATCGCGGTCGCGAGATGGGAATACTTGCGGGCGCAAACGTAATAATGCCCAACCTTTCCCCTGCCGAGGATAGACTCAAATATATGCTTTACGACAACAAGCTGTCGTCGGGCGCTGAGGCGGCCGAAAACAAAAGAGATCTCGAGCGGAGAATGGAGGATATCGGATACCGAATCGTCACCGCGCGAGGCGACGTTAAAAGATAAAAATATTTTAATTATAAATTCATCTGAATGGGAAGACGGCAAAAACGTCTGACCGCAAAGAAAGGAATGTCATCATGTCAAACTACGATCCCAAATCAATGAAAGCGGCCGAATTTATCTCGGACGAGGAGATACGCGCAACGCTCGAATACGCCGAGCAGAACAAAAACAACGTCGAGCTTATCGATTCGCTGCTCGAAAAGGCACGTCCGAGAAAGACCGAGCAGGGCTGGCATTGCGAGGGACTTACCCACCGCGAGGCATTGGTACTCCTCGCCTGCGAGATACCCGAAAAGGTCGAGGCGATGTTCAAGCTTGCCGAGGAGATAAAGCTTGCCTTTTACGGCAACCGCATCGTCATGTTTGCGCCCCTCTATCTTTCAAACTACTGCGTAAACGGATGCGTATACTGCCCCTATCACCTTAAAAACAAGCACATTGCACGCAAAAAGCTGACGCAGGAGGAGATCAGAAAAGAGGTCATCGCCCTGCAGGATATGGGTCACAAGCGTCTTGCTATCGAAGCAGGTGAAGATCCTAAGAACAACCCCATTGAATACATCCTCGAATGTATCAAGACCATTTACAGCGTAAATCACAAAAACGGAGCTATCAGACGTGTTAATGTCAACATAGCAGCCACCACCGTTGAAAACTACCGCAAGCTCAAGGATGCAGGCATCGGCACATACATTCTGTTCCAGGAGACCTATCACAAAGAAAGCTACGAGCAGCTGCATCCCACAGGTCCCAAGCACGATTACTGCTATCACACCGAGGCAATGGACCGCGCTATGGAGGGCGGTATTGATGATGTAGGCCTGGGCGTGCTGTTCGGACTTGAACTGTACAGATATGAGTTTGCAGGTCTGCTGATGCACGCAGAGCACCTGGAGGCTGTTCACGGTGTTGGACCTCACACAATCTCTGTGCCCCGTATCAAGCGTGCCGATGATATCGATCCCAATGTGTTTGACAATTCTATCTCAGATGAGATATTCAAAAAGATCATTGCCTGCATCCTTGAGCTTGCGGTAGTTTTCAACGGTGGTGGCTGCTATGTTGACATTA
>JAZSMZ010000104.1:0-2365 GCA_045536155.1 Eubacteriales bacterium | reverse complement strand
ACCTCTGTCATTTCAAGCATGAATGTAGACTGACCCGACGCGAGATCGTCGGATGCGCCTACTCTTGTAAACAGCTTGTCAACAATACACATCGATGCATCCGACGCTGGCACGAACGAGCCGATCTGCGCCATAACGGTGGTGAGCGCAACCTGACGCATATATGTCGATTTACCTGCCATATTGGGGCCGGTAATAAGCATAAGGCGGTTATGTGCAGTATCAAGAGTTGTGTCGTTGGGAACGAAATATCCGTCTTCAACGAATTTTTCGACTACAGGATGACGTCCGCCTTTTATTTTAATGGCATCTCCGTATTCAATATCGGGTTTAACATAATTATTGCGTACTGCAACGTCTGCAAGGCTGACGTATACGTCAAGCGCTGCAACTGCATCGGCAGTAACGCGTATTCTCGATGCTGCAGCAGCGACTGTGTCGCGGATTTCGCAGAAAAGATTGTATTCAAGCGCATTGATCTTATCCGCAGCGCCGAGAATAGTAGCTTCGAGGTCTTTAAGCTCCTGAGTAATGTATCGCTCACCTGTCGTCAACGTCTGCTTGCGGATATAGCTGTCAGGCACCATAGCGATATTGGATTTCGACACCTCGATATAGTAGCCGAAAACTCGGTTATATCCGACCTTAAGGTTTTTGATTCCGGTCTTCTCGCGCTCTTCATTTTCGATTTTCGAAATGAAGCCCTTACCGTTTTTAATAATATCACGAAGCTTGTCAACATCTGAGTTGTACCCATCGCGAAGCATACCGCCCTCTCGCGTGGTAAAAGGCGGTTCATCGGATATCGAGCGCGACAACAGATCATAGATATCGTCGAGCGAATCTATGCCGTCGTATATATTTTTAAGCTCATCGCTTACGCAATCCTTTAAAAGACGCTTGATATCGGGTAATGCCGAAAGTGTGGTCTGCACTGCTTTAAGATCACGTGCATTCGCGGTACCGTAGATTATCTTTGTCAAGAGACGTTCAAGATCAAGCACGTTTTTCAGTGAATCGGCTATCTGCTCGCGGAGCATAAAATCACCAGCAAGCTCTTCAACTGCACCCTGACGGCGTAAAATTTGCTTTATGTTTACGAGGGGCTGTTCAATCCACTTTCTGATGAGTCGCGCGCCCATTGACGTTCTCGTCTTATCAAGCACCCAAAGCAGGCTTCCGCGCTTTTCTTTTAGGCGCATTGTTTCGCAAAGTTCAAGATTTCGGCGAGTATTAAGATCCATTTCAAGATACTGACCCTCGGAATAAAATGTCAGATTCTTCAGAGCAGCCGTCTCTGTCTTCTGAGTTTCAAGAATATATTTGATAAGAGCACCAACAGCTCTTGTAGCATAAATACAAGAGTCGTCAGCTCTGACAGAAAGCTGCTTTTCAATGGATCTTTTGGCGCTGTCATAGTCAAACAGCTCGTCGCGACCAGAATCAACAATGCCGCCGATGCGATCGCGCATAAAATCTGCCACGGCAGGCATTTCATCGGAATTTAGATTCAAAAGGAGCTCGCGGGGAGAATATGTGCCTATTTCACAGAGAAGCTTTTGGAGCGCATTATGACCGATAAGTTCGGTGGCTCTTATATCGCCTGTCGATGCATCGGCAAAAGCTACGCCGATTGACAGCGAAGCATCCTCGGCACGCTCAATATAGGCGGCGCAGAGGTAGTTGTTGCGGTTTTCATCGAGATAGCTGCTTTCTATTACAGTACCGGGCGTTACAATACGTATTACGTCACGGCGAACAAGACCCTTAGCCAAGGCCGGGTCTTCTGTTTGTTCGCATATTACAACCTTATGTCCGCGTGCAACAAGACGCGATATGTAACCGTCGGCCGAGTGAAAGGGCACTCCGCACATTGGAGCGCGCTCCTCAAGGCCGCAATCCTTGCCGGTGAGAACGAGATCCAGCTCAGACGATACAAGCTTTGCATCGTCAAAAAACATCTCATAAAAATCACCCAGACGGAAGAACAGAATTGCGTCCTTATGGTTTTCTTTTATATCCAGATACTGCCGCATCATTGGCGTGAGCGCCATCTTTATACCTCTGATAGAATTATTTTTTATATTAGTGGCAGGAGCCGCCGCAGGACGAGCAATCGTGCGAGCAGGAGCGCTGTCCGGTAACAGCAAAATTGATCTCGTCATTGACTTCCTGCATAAGCTTGGCTACATCCTGCTGTGCCTGAATGTATTCAAGGTAAACGGGGTTAGCCATTACGGAATTATAGATCTTTGTCATTCTTTCCTGAATTGCGCTTACAAATTCGGGATCGTCGTTTGTGGCCAAAGCGCTGTCCTGCGCATTGTATTCGTCAACGAGGACGCGAAGCTCCTCGTCTGCATCG
>JAZSMZ010000125.1:0-10412 GCA_045536155.1 Eubacteriales bacterium | reverse complement strand
TAACGTACCACTTAGGCGGTGCGATGTAGGTCTCACCCAACGGTTTTATCGAATTTATTATCATTAAATAAAAGGGAAGGATCATGAGCACGCCCATGATGATGAGCAAACCGGTTATCCATGTATCACCTGCGGCAGAACGGTTAAGTATGACGCGGTGGTTTTTTGTACGTAATTTCTTTGCCATCTTACTGTCCTACCTTTGCCAAGAATTTCTGCACGAGGGAGTTGGAACCTACCATGAGTAAGAACAGTATAACAGAAAGTGCCGAAGAATAACCGTATTCCATACGTGTTCCCATGTATTCCGAGATGTGATGTGTCAGCGTCCATGCGACGTAGTCGGTTGACGGAGTTCCGCACAGCGCGGTGATAAGTCCGCCGAATCCGAAGCCCGATGTGATGGAAAGAAGCGCACCGAACATGAGCATAGGCTTCATCGAAGGCAGAGTGATGTACCATGCCTCCTGCCAACGGTTCTTGATACCGTCAACAGCCGCCGCCTCGTAAAGGTGTCGGTCAACGCCCTGCAAACCTGCGATAAACGCAAGGAAGGACGTTCCGAGCGATCCCCAGAGGGCGCATATTACAACGAGCGGGAAAATGTAGTTTACGTCCTGGAAGAACAGTATCGGTTCACGGATAAGACCAAGGCTCATCAGCCAACCGTTTGCATATCCGTAGATATCGCCGGCGAAGATCATCGACCAGATACCGGTAACACCGCCCGCCATGGAGGGGGAGTAGAATACGAAGGTAACAAGAGATCTTGTCTTCGGGGGGATCTCGTTTATAAACCAAGCGATTACAAACGAAAGGATATACGAGGTAGGACCTGTTGCGACAGCGAATATGATGGTGTTTTTGAAGGCCGTCATGAACAGGTCGTCTTCGGTGAACATACGAACGAAATTATCCATAAAGATGAATTTCGGCCACTGAAGCATATTAAAGCTTGTAAAGCACAAAAGGATCGAGAGAACAACCGGTAATACTGTGAACAGCACGAACCATACGAAGAAGGGAGCTACCATGACGTATCCGACCCAGGTGCGCTTCATTTCGTGAAGCGTCCACTGGAACTTTGTCATTTCCTTGCGGCTCTTTTCAACTTTAGGCTGATTCTCTTTAACTGCCGTAATGTCTGGCATAAGAATTACCTCTCCATTTTTATTTTTGCCCCCGGCCTCTCCCGCCCGATCTTTGCGGGCAGGAGGACCGTGCCAAATTAGATTGTCTTTTTTGTATGCAGCTGTTTATTCAACGGTTTCGGAACCGCTTTCTTTAAGCTCTCTGATGTATTCTTCATACGTCTGATAGCCGTATTCCTCACGCTTACGCGAAAGCTCTTCGTTCATCTCATCGATACGTGTGAGCATCGCCTTTGCGGGGTCCATTCCGTTGTTGTATGCATCCATGAACGCGTTGTTGCCGTATACGCCAACGAGATATCCGCCGGGATATTCGTGAGTTGCGGTGAGGTACTGAAGCTGAGTTTGAATAGCGCTGCGCTCAAAATATGTCCAGGGCTGATCCAGGATCATTTCGAGGTTTGCCGGGTTAAACTTGACGGTTGCACCCGAAACAGCTCTCTGCTCTTCCATATATAATTGCTGAGTTTCTGTCTGTGCATACCAGTAGAGGTATTTCCACGTTGCCTCGGGATTGTCTGCACCTCTGGGGATTACGTTGCAGGCAACCGATACACCGGTGGTGCAGTCGATGGTGCCATCCTCCTGCTCTGTACCGAGCATGGGAGCCATTTCCCAAAGACCACGAAGCTCAACGATACTCATAAGGCCGTTGTAGGTTGCGATCGCATCGCCTACGAATATCGGAACCTCACCGGTACGGAAACGGGTCATATCCCAGATTACGGGAACGTCGTATTTGGTAAAGTAGTCGCAGTATTCAACGAATGCGTCGATTGCAACGTCGCTGTCAAGGTTGACTCTCATACCGTTGTCTTTGTAAAGGTCCTGACCGTTCTGATACAGGCAATGGATTACCATGCCAAGACCGCCGGGAAGACCGATCGTGATGTTCTTGTTCTGCATTACGTTGAGAACGTCCTTAAGATCGCTCCAAGTCTTGGGGATCTCAATACCGAGCTCGGCAAGTACGTCGAGACGGTAGAAGAGCATCGAAAATGACATACCGTTAGGCAGACCGAAGGTTTCGTCTTCAAGCGTCAGCGGGATCATGGCTGCCTCGGCAAAGAGCTTCGATACCTCGTCAAAGCCTTCAAAGTCATTGAGAGGCTGTACGCCGTCACGGATACCCCATGTAACTGCGTCGGTCGAACCAAAGGATGCGATGTCGGGACCCATGCCTGCGATGATCGCTTCCATAAGACCGACCTGAATAACCTTATATGTAACACCTATATTATATTGGGGAGAGAAATTTTCATCTGCTATACGACGTGCGATAAGCGCGTCATCGCGGTTGCCGTTGACCCACATTTCGATCTGTTCTTCATAGTCCATACCGTTTGCGTGACCGCGGAAAGCGATGGTGGTATAGTCATGGAAGAAGGAACCGAAGAATGCGCAGATCTCAAACCATGTATATTCAAAGAAGTTTGCCACTGCTCTCGGACGCTCGACGTTGGGCGACTGAATTGTGAAGAAGTCCATCGTTACGGGCTGAGCGAGTGCGGAGTACATCCAGTTCTGAAGACCGGTCGTATAGCTCTTGAAGTTAAGCATGTTAGCGGCGATCTCATATTCGTCGCCCGCCATCTCCTTGAAGAGGAGTGCATAGGTTTCAAGGGCGTTGACCTGGTCACCCATTTCGCCGGTGATCGCCTCAAGCTCTTCTGCGATCTCGTAAAGACGCTTTGCGGTCTTCGCAAAGGTTACGAGTACGTCGGGAGCTGTGCGGGAGAAACCGTAGTCACGGTATGCATCGGGCACGGGACCGGTGATCTTTAAAACCTTTTCGTATGCGGCGTAGAGCTCGTCGACCATATCGCGGATCTCGAGAATGTAGCTCTGCATATCGCCTGCAACCGCCTCGAACTCGACGATGTTCTTGCCTTCCTTGAAGTAGAACAGGAAGTTGGTCTCACCGTTGTTGAGAGGAGTGACCTGGAAGGGTGTATCGTATACGAAACGGCAGTTGGACGCTTCACGGAACTGGATCTCGCCGTTGATCTTTACGCGGCGGGATGTGAACATACCGATAAGGGTGTTCTGACGGAAGCGAACGTCGATCTCGTAAAGGCCTTCCTTGGGAACGTCAACCTCGTATCTTACCCACTGGTTGCATCCGCTCGCGCCTCCGACGTTGAATCTGAGGTTAACGGGGGAAGCCGGCTCGGTGAGTGCGGAGGTACGCTCTGTTGCGGGCAGAACTATACGCTCGGAAACGGTGGTAGGTCTCTCCGCCTGGATCTTTATAGGCTCGACGTCGTCCTGAACGGTAAGTCCCTGTGCAAGCCATCCTGCAAGTACCTCTTCGTAAGGAGCTTCCTCAACGTAGGGGTAAAGGGTGATCTGCGAAATGCACATGGGCTCGCGGGCAGCCTCGAGGGTGATGGTGTGCTCGCCTTTCGAGAAATAGAACTCGAAGGGATCCATCTCAAAGCCTACCCAGTCACGAAGGAAGTAATCTTCCCAGGACGACTGTGCCACACGGACGGGACGAAGCTCGTCGCCTCGAACGTCGGTGAAGAATTCGTATGTAACGGTACCGTCCTCGTGAACCACTTCTTCAAGCTCGTAAGCCCACTGGCGAGGGAAGTAAAGGTATCTCGCCTCGGAGAAGGGTACGTGGCCGTCGATGTAGAACATTCTCTCCATCGTTGTGCCGTATCCCTCGATCGGGTAGTACATTATGCGGATAGCATACATACCCTCGTGGGGGATATTGACTTTGAATGTTGTCTTGCCCGTATCGTCCATCTTGAGTGCGCTTCTTCCTTCGAAGCTCTCGAGCACCTCGTAATTGGACGTTGTCTGATCGGCGACGTAGTCGGTAGCGCAGTTGATGACTACCTCTCCGCGGCCGTCGGGCACATCTGCATATTCTTCACGGTAGTCCGTGTAGATAGGCAGATTCATCAGCTCTTTTACCTCGCCTACGGTTCGGTAGTAGCCGATGATGTCGCTGTCTTCGTAGCCGCTGTTTTCTTCTTCCTCAACGGGTACGGCGCCTAAAGTAAGGCCACTCGATGCACTTAATACAAGCGCAGCCGACAGTGTGCCGAACAGCATTGCCGCAACCATCAAAAGAGACAGCAACTTTGTAAGCGTTGTTTTCTTCATGGGTTTTTCTCTCCTCCCGGAAAATTTAAACTGATTTCCGACCTTGGGCAGATCGGTTTGAGGACGCATTTCAGCCCCGCCCGGCGGGTGTTATCGTCAGGCGGCAAAGACAAGCTTTTGCAGCGGCAAAAATTTGCCCAAACGAAAAATGTGACCGCGTGTCCCTTTCCTTTCGTCAAATTTCACGCGGCGTCCTCTCAAATCACGCCGAAGAGCGCGATTTGTTTGTTTTTTTGTGTTTTGCACCCGTTAATAATATCATATTTATATATAAAAGTCAAGTCGAAACACTATTTGACGACCATTGTCGCTTTGCCTTTAACCACCCGTATAACGATGTAATTTTGGCATATTTTTCACACGTTTTTCAACGATTTCCACCACAATTACGTCAATATGCACATATTGTATAGCCCGCGGCAAGCGGAGGTCGTCTTTTGCCGTTTTATCAGCTTTTTATCATGGTTTTATCGGCATATATTCCCATGTAATCCAAATTTGAAGTAAATTATATTTACCACATCTGTCAATATAATTTTCCTGTCGAACGGAGTCATCAGCACAACCGTTTTGTGCACCGTGCACAAAATTCTAGTGTAATTTTCTACATCAAAAAGAAGGGTAAAATATCGGTGATTTATTAAATTTTGTGTGAACAAATCGTTGCCTCGGTCATTTTGTGATAATTGGGGTCAAAGTTTTCATTTTTGCCCCCTTGTCCGTCGTCGGCCTCTCTTGACATATCGGTGCCGAAAAGGTATAATCGATGCAAGGGACTGTCCCTTTTAAAGCTGTAATTCTATTCTATTTATATGGAGGAAAAATACAACGATGAACAAATTCTGCGACATTGTCTACACCCGCTGTGACATAGCTGCCCTCGGCGAAAAATACGCCGCCGAGAATCAGCGTTTCATTGACGCTAAGACCTATGAAGAAGCAAAGGGAGCCTTCGAAAGAATGCACGTGCTTTCGCGTGAGGCCGAGACCGCCTATTCGATCGCATCGGTGCGCAACACCGTGGATACCTCCGACAAATTCTATGAGGATGAGGTGCTCTACTACGGCGCCGCCTTTGCCGCCCTCACTCCCGTATTCAAAGCGGCCGCCGAGGCTCTGCTTAAGACCCCCTTCCGCGCCGATTTTGAAAAGGAGTTCGGCAAACAGCTCTTCACCCTCACCGAGGCCGACTTCAAGCTTCAGACGCCCAAAAACGAGCAGCTCACAGTTCGCGCAAACGAGCTTTCCAACGAATACAGCAAGCTCGTCGCCTCCTGCTCGGTCGATTTCATGGGTGAAGAGTGCAATTTCTATGGGCTTTTAAAGCACATGCAGTCTCTTGACCGCGAAGTTCGCCGCAATGCATTCATCGAATGGGCAAAGCTGTATGAGGGCGTTGCCGAAAAGCTTGACGAAATCTACACCGAGCTTGTAAATATCCGCGTTGAGATGGCCAAAAACGCAGGCTTTGACGATTTCTTCTCATATATATACCTCGCGCGCGGCCATTTCGATTGGAGTCGCGAGGATGCCGCACGCTTCAAAGCGCAGGTTAAGGAGATCATCACCCCTGCCGTAGACAAGCTCATGCGCGAACGTGCCGACCGCATCGGCGTTGATAAGATCCGCTATTACGACGAGCAGCTCGTTTACGCCGACGGAAATCCCACACCCAAGGGTACGCCCGAACATCTGATCGCCGCCGCATCGAAGATGTATCACGAGCTTTCTGCCGAAACGGGCGAGTTCTTCGATTTTATGACCGAGCACGAGCTCTTTGACCTGCTCACCCGTCCCTCAAAGCACATGGGCGGATACTGCACCTCCTTCCCGATCTACAAAGCGCCCTTCATCTTCTCCAACTTCAACGGCACCTCCGCCGACATCGACGTGCTCACTCACGAGGCAGGGCACGCATTTGAATATTTCCTTGCATCGCGCACCCAGCCCCTCGACGAATACACCTTCGGACCTTCCGAGATAAATGAGATCCACTCGATGTCGATGGAGCTCTTTGCTCATCCCTGGATGGAGCTCTTCTGCGGCGACGAGGCAGACAAATACCGTGCCGCTCATCTTGCCGACGCTCTTTCCTGCATCCCCTATCTCGTTTGCGTCGACGAATTCCAGCACCGCGTATTTGAAAACCCCTCAATGGATGCCGACACCCGCCGCAAAGTCTGGCGCGAAATCGAGCTCGAATATATGCCCTGGCGTGATTACGATGGCAGCGAATATATGCAAAAGGGCGGATTCTGGATGCAAAAGCAGCACATATTCCTCTATCCCTTCTACTATCTCGAATATGCGCTCTCTCAGGTCTGCGCATTCCAGTTCTATAACAAGATCAAAGCCGATCGCAGCGGCGCATGGAACGATTATCTTAATCTCTGCCGTGCCGGCGGCTCGCTCGGATATCTCGAGCTTTTGAAGCTTGCAAATCTCCGCTCCCCCTTTGAAAATGGCTGCCTCGAAGAAACGATCAAGCCCATCGTTGACGATCTTGATAAGCTGTTTTCAAAATGATCCGATGATGATTTAGTATAAAAAAGCACATATGGCTTTACCATATGTGCTTTTTTATGAAAGCAAAACTTCCTTTGCCTTTGCGTATTTTTTCTTCCAGTTTTCGATCCGTTCCTCACTGAGATCGCTTCCGACACACCTCGTCATGTCAGAATTGTGCTCAATGTCGGCAAGCTTTACCTTTTTTGCAATGGGATTTTCGCGAATCGCCCTTACATAATCGTAGTATTCGACTCCGTCTTCGTGAGTCATGTATCTCACCGCCTCGACAACGGCCGCCGGAAAGGCGGCGGCGATATCCTCGATAGTAAGAGAAGTGTCCTCCACAACATCGTGCAGCAGCGCAACCGTGCAGCTCAGCTCGTCATCCATCTGCTCGGCCAAATGGATAGGATGGTAAATATATGGGATATTGCAATAATCGACCTGCCCCAAATGTGCTTCATACGCCATCTTCATGGCCTTCATTGTCATCTCGGTATAAATCATAAAACCCACCTCCGCATATTTTTATGAATGATACGTGTATATAATACCACTCTTCATCCTTGCCTGTCAATAAAGCCCTCTCTTTATCGAAAAAATATTTTTTTGTGGGTGCCCTTGACAAAGTGATATCATTATGATATCATAATCATGTAAGCCTACACATACATACGGAGGAAACATCATGCAGGAAAAAGTTTTAAGCACGAAGAAAAACGGAATGGCCGTTCTTCTGGGAACGATCCCTTTGCTCATTTTATCTATTGTCGGCACCATTTATTTCGGAATCCGACTTGAAAGCTCCAATTTGAAGACATACGAAATTGCCCTTTTTGTTATATCTGTCCTCGTTTTCTGCCTCGGTTGGATACCCCTTGTCGGTCTGCGCGTATTAAAGCCGCAGGAAGCGCTTGTTGTCACCCTTTTCGGTGAATACATCGGAACGCTCAAGGGCGAGGGCTTTTATGCAATCAATCCCTTCGCAACATCCTTCAATCCCGCCGCCAAAACCAAGCTCAATCAGAGCGGTGATGTCAATGCTGCCCACAACAGCCCGATAAACGTGGCGCTCAACGGCAGCAGCACAAGCGTTGAGATGGTCGATAAAAAAATATCGCTCAAGATAATGACTCTCAACAACAACCGTCAGAAAATCAACGACTGCTTAGGCAATCCCGTAGAGATCGGTATCGCCGTTATGTGGAGAGTGGTCGACACAGCGAGGGCGGTATTCAATGTTGACAACTACAAGGAATATCTCTCGCTGCAGTGCGACAGCGCGCTGCGCAACGTTGTCCGCATCTACCCCTACGATGTAGCGCCCAATGTTGACACCACCGGCGACGGCATTGCCGACGAAGGCTCCCTTCGCGGATCGAGCGACGTCGTTGCAAAGAGAATCCGTGACGAGATCCAGTCGAGAGTTGACGAAGCAGGACTCGAGATCATCGAAGCGCGCATCACCTATCTTGCATACGCACCCGAGATCGCGGCGGTCATGCTCCAGCGTCAGCAGGCATCAGCCGTTATCGACGCGCGCAAGATGATTGTTGACGGCGCGGTCGGCATGGTGGAAATGGCGCTTGAGCGTCTTTCTCAAAATGGAGTTGTCGAACTCGATGAGGAAAGAAAGGCCGCAATGGTTTCCAATCTGCTCGTTGTACTCTGCGGAAACCGTGATGCTCAGCCTGTAGTGAATTCGGGAAGCCTCTACTGATATGAGTGATATCAATTCCAAAAAGCAGATACCGCTCAGAGTGTCGGCAAAGCTGTACGATGCGATTGCCGCCTGGGCGGAGGACGATTTTCGGTCTATCAACGGACAGATCGAATATCTTCTGACCGAGTGCGTACGCCAGCGCAAGAAAAACGGCAAATATGTCTCCGACGAGATCGACAAGCCTATTGAATTGGATATCGAATAACGAACAAAGCAGGATATGCCTCTTATGCATATCCTGCTTTTGCCTTTCCGTCGCTTGACAATCAACCCGGGCTGTGCTATAATTCTCATTCGGCATATATATTTGCTTATGTGAATTCAACGGAGACAAAAATGGTAACAGACTTAACTCAGGGAAGCATCAAAAAACACTATATAAAGTATCTCGGTGCCTCGCTCGGAAGCGCGCTGATAAGCTGTGTATACGGGCTTATCGATGCGGCGGTCGTCGGTCAGTATCAAGGTCCGTCGGGCAGCGCCGCGCTGTCCATTGTAATGCCTATATGGACGATTATTTACAGCCTTGGCTTGCTCGTCGGCATAGGCGGCTCGATCAACTATGCCTACTACAGATCGCAAAGCAAAGCAGACAAGGCCAATGCATATTTTACCTTATCGCTGATCATGACGACCCTTATCGCATCGATCTGCTGGGCAGGCATTATCATTTTTGAAGATCAGCTTCTCACCCTTTTCGGGGCCGACGAAGCACTTCTTCCCCTTTGCAAGCGGTATCTTGCGCCGATAAAATTTGTCATTCCAGCCTATCCCTTCACCCAGTTTTTATCCGCATTTCTGAGAAACGACTCCTCACCCGCGCTTGCAACCTTTGCGGTTCTTTTCGGGGGAGTATTCAACGTGATCGGCGATATCTTCTTTGTCTTTGATTTCGGTCTCGGCCTTGGCATATTCGGTGCCGGCCTGGCCACCGCCATAGGCGTGATAATGACAAATCTCATAATGCTTCTTCACTTCGTTTCAAAGAAAAACACACTTCGTCTCACCCGAATATACGGTCAGATCCACAAAGCCGCGCTGGTATCAGTCAACGGCTTTTCATCCTTCTTTTCGGATATCGCGATGGGCATTATCGCCATGCTTTTCAACCGTCAGATAATGCATTATCACGGCGCCGACGCATTGGCGGTATACGGAGTTATCGTTCAGGTGTCCAGCATCATTCAATGCACCACCTACGGCATCGGGCAGGCATCTCAGCCCATACTGTCGCAGAATTACGGCATCGGACGTTGGGACCGAATCGGCAAGGCCCAAAAATATGCCCTGTTTACTGTGACTGTTTTCGGTATTTTATCAAGCGCCCTGACCATTGCCTTTCCCAACACCTTTGTTCGCATTTTTATGTCGCCCACCGATGCAGTTCTGAAGATCGCACCCGGAATAATCCGTATATACGCGCTTTCGTATCTTCTGCTTCCTCTCAACATTTACGCAGGATACTATTTCCAATCTGTCATGAAATCAAAATGCGCGCTTATCTGCTCGGTTATGCGCGGAATGGTCATCTGTTCGGCATTGATTTTCATATTGCCTGCCGCGTTCGGCGGACAAACGGTATGGTTTGTTATGCCGATAACCGAGCTTGTCACAGCCGTTTATGTCATTTTCAATATGGTATCACTCAAAAATGCTCATCGGACGTAAAATATTTAGCGTAAAAAAACCACCGATTCTCATCGGTGGTTTTTTTATTTAATTTTGATTATCTCTTATTTCTCTTGAGAATGTCCATGATGTCGTCGAAATCGCTTTCGGTTACGACCTCTTCGCCGTTGCCTGCATCGGCAACTGCGGTGTCGGCCTCGTTTTCATTTCTGCCTGCGTAGTCGCGGGGAGAGATGGCGGGCTTAACGTAGTCGTCTCTGGTGTGGCGAACAGCTTCCTTT
>JAZSMZ010000102.1:0-13290 GCA_045536155.1 Eubacteriales bacterium | reverse complement strand
CCATACAGGAAGTATCGGAAACTCAGCTTAGGCATTTCTTTAATAGCTGTCTTGATTACTCACAATCCAATATAAATAAGATTTACGGGCTTTTATCTATCACACTTAAGGAAGCTTAGCCCAGACAGTGATAACGACTATTGCTCGATCTATCATCGTGGTAGAAGATCCACCCTTTAATCCAACATTTCCCGATTTCTAAAAAATGAATGAGTTTTTGATATTTCAGGGCGTAACGCCCGAGATGGTGCTCTGGCCGATGTTCATCGGCGTATGTATCGCCATTCTGTATAGCCATTTCTTGAAGATTAAGCTCGGACCGTTTGTCGAAGCGCTTATCAAGGCTAAGGCGATATCGCCGGAGAGCGCGCTGTCGCTCGAGGAGCTCGGCTTTGATAAAAACAAGCACGTTTTGTTTGATTTAAAGCGCAAGAGCGGACTTCGTCGGCTCGTTGAGCGATGTGAAGTTGAAGCTTTGGCAGAAAATACTGAGCCCGATGTCGAAAAATCACCCTCGGGAGAAAAATGTGTCAAATATTATATCCCCGATGAGAAAGTCGGACGCGCCGATACCATTTACGTCAACGGCGGCTCGAGCCTTAAGATGACGATAATCATGATCGTCGTGTTTTTTGCAATCACCGTACTGCTGCTCAAATTGGCACCCATGCTTATCAATCTGATAAACAATTTCGATGCATTTTTGTGATGAGATCGAAATAAGGCAGTCAAAACTGTAAATAATTATAATAATGAAACATATATTCCAAGATAGGAGTAAATATTATGGATAACAACCGTCAGCAAATCAGAACTCCCTCGCGCCGCCGCAGACGCCGCAGACGTCACAGCACAGCGTTTATATTCGTTATAATCCTGCTCTGTGCAATTTTGGCGGTAGCACTCACCGTGTTCGGCATTTATATGTCGGGTTACCGTTATCAGATGTTTGAAAACGAAGACGGAACTTTTGAAAAGTTCTATGGCAAGATCGACGACACCGGCGCTGTCGTTTCGGGAAAGATCTATTTCTCCACCGGCGGAACTGCGACCATAAATAAGGACGACGGCAAGGTCTACTACTCCAACGGCGACGTTTACGAGGGCGACCTTCTCAACCTCAAAAAGCACGGCAAGGGCAAGCTTATCTATGCTCAGGGCGACGTTTACGAGGGTGATTTCGTCAACGACGCCATGACCGGCAAGGGCAAGTTCACATACAATAACGGCGACGTTTACGTCGGCGACTTTGTTGACGGTAAGCTGAACGGCCAGGGCGAATACCGCTGGGCGGCCGACGGATCGGTATACTCAGGCGGATTTGTCGACGGAATGAAGACGGGCATGGGCTCTTACACCTGGGCGGATAAATCGTCCTACGTCGGACCCTACGTCAACGATATGAAGCACACCGCCGAGGGCGAAAGCGGTACATACACCTTTGCAAACGGCGACGTTTACGTCGGCGAGTTTGTAAACGATGCCCGTACAGGAAACGGTACATACACCTGGCAGGAATCGGGCGATACATACACCGGTGAGTTTGTAAACAACACTCTGAACGGATATGGCACCTACACCTGGGCAAGCGGCCGCGTTTACACCGGCTATTTTGAAAACGGACGTGTTGTACCCGTTGAGATCTCGACTCCCGATGCCGACACCACTACAGACGGTGCTGCACAAGGCGGCGAGGTAAATTCGTAATTGATCAAGACCCTCTCCATCTGGAGAGGGTCAATCCCATTTAAATATTTTTAAACGTATGAAAATATTAATGACTACAATGTCGCTTGATATAGGCGGCGCCGAAACCCATATCGTTGAGCTCGCACGCGAGCTTAAACGCCGCGGAGTTGAGGTGAGCGTTGCGTCAAACGGCGGTGTTTACGTGCCGGAGCTTGAAAGTGCCGGCATTCGTCATGTAAAAGCGCCTCTGCACTCCAAAAAGCCTTCAAACGTATTGAAGGCGTACAGGATCTTAAAGCGCGATATCGAGAAAAATCAATACGACATCGTCCACTCTCATGCGAGAATTCCCGCATTTATCTCGGGACTGCTCGCAAAAAGACTGGGCTTTCGATTTGTGTCCTCCTGCCACGGCGTGTACGATATCACCGCGCTGTGGAAGATGACGGCAAACTGGGGCGAGCATTGCCTTGCGGTCAGCTGTGATACGAAGGATTACCTGATCAAAAACTACGGAATTGCGCCCGAAAATATCACGATAACGATAAACGGCATCGATTCCGCCCGATTTGCACGCGATGAAAACGTGAGGAATGAGCTCTGCCGCTCCATCGGCATGAACGAAAGCTGCCGTCACCGTATCGTCTACGTCAGCCGTATCGATTCCGCATCGTCGCACGTGGCATTTATGCTCGTTAAGAAGATGCAAAAAATCGTTGAGCTGTATGACGATGCCGAGCTTCTTATCATCGGCGGCGGCGACGTTTTTTCCGAGCTTATAAGAAAATCGGACGCTGTCAACGAAAAGCTGGGACGTACCGCTGTATTTTTGACCGGTCCCCGAACCGATCTGCCGAAGCTTTTGTCGGCAGGCGATATATTTGTCGGCGTATCCCGCGCGGCTCTTGAGGCCATGGCCACCGCCCTTCCCGTAATTTTGTGCGGCTCGCAGGGCAATATCGGTATTTTTACCCAAGAATCGCTAAAGATCGCGCTCGATACCAACTTCTGCTGCCGCGGACTTGATATGCCCAATGCCGACGTGCTTTATAACGACATTGTAAAGCTCTTTTCGATGAGCGAAAGCGATCGCGAGGAGATGGGCAAATACAACCGATCGGTTGTTGAAAAGCACTATCCGCTCTCCCGAATGGCCGACGATGCCCTTTTGGTGTACAACAAAATGCGCCCGATCAAGAAATTCGATCACGGCGACGTGGTTATATCGGGTTATTACGGATTCGGCAACACTGGCGACGACTCGCTGCTGTCGGTCATAGTCAAAAAGCTGCGCGAAAAGGATGCAGATGCAAAGATCACCGTTCTGTCAAAAAATCCCCGCGAAACTGAGCGATACTGCACCGTTCGCTCGATAAACCGATTTAATATTTTCGCCATCCGCCGCGAGCTTAAAAAAGCGTCGCTCTTTATAAACGGAAGCGGAAATCTCTATCAGAATCACACCTCGACACGCTCCCTTTGGTACTATACGTCAATCACGCGCATGGCGAAGCGGCTTGGCTGTAACGTGAGGCTCTATGCGGGCGGTATAGGTCCGCTCGAGGGAAAATTTGCACGGAAAATATCCGCAAAAACTCTCGATCTTATCGACAAAATTACCTTGCGCGAGAGTATGTCGCTTGATATAATGAAGGAGATAGGGGCTGACACCTCGAAGACCACGGTGAGCGCCGATCCCGCCTATCTTATCGAAAAAGAGAGCAGCGAATGGCTCTCCTATGTGATGCAGCGCGAAAAGATAGAGGGCAATTTCTTCATTGTTGCTCTTCGCCCATGGGATGCCGTGGCCGAAGATTTTGAAAAAAAGATCGCCAAGGCAATTAAGGCAATTTCGGAACAAACGGGCGCCTTCCCCATCTATATTGCTATGCAAAGATCGCGGGATCTTGATATATGCGAGCGCATTGCCAAGATGGCAGGCGGAAAAGTGGCCTCAAATCTCGCGGCGAGCGAGCTTGTGGGAATCTTCGAAAAGGCGAGATTCGTCATCGGTATGAGATTGCATACCCTCGTTTATTCGGCAGTCGCGCATACCCCCTTTATCGGACTTGCATACGACACCAAGATCCGCGCCATGGTAAGCGAATTTGAAAAGGGAAATGTCGGCGTTTCCTATATCGACGTCCGCCGTTTCGACAGCGATTCGCTTATAAGCCGCGCCGACATGATAAACAGTCACCGCGACGAGATCTCCCATCACATCGCCGTTAAGGCTCACGAGCTGAGAGCTGTTGCCGACGGGGACAAGATATGAAAAACAAATAAACTTTTTAAAATACGGGTGAGTAAGATGAAATTCAAAACAGCTGAAATTCTCTGCGTAGGAACTGAAATTCTTATAGGTGACATTACCAACACAAATGCATCATTTATCTCTCGCAGACTTGCCGACATGGGCATAAGCCAGTACCGTCAGTCGGTCGTTGGAGACAACCCCGAAAGACTCCGCGATGCCATACTTGAATCCCTTTCACGCTGCGATCTGCTCATTATGACAGGCGGTCTCGGCCCGACTTATGACGATCTGACCAAGGAAACTGCCGCAAAGGTTATGGGACGTACCCTCGTTCCCGATGAGAAATCGATGAAGCGCATCGTCGAATATTTCGAAAAATCGGGCAGAGAGATGTGCGAAAACAACGAAAAGCAGGCCTACATGCCCGAGGGCTGTATTATTTTTGAAAACAACAACGGCACCGCGCCCGGCTGCTGCATCGAGGACGAGGAGCTCGGCAAGGCCATCATTATGATGCCCGGCCCGCCCAACGAAATGATCCCTATGTGGAAGGAGTCGGTTGAAAAATATCTTGCCGACAAGACCACCGTCAAGATGTATTCCGAAAACGTAAATCTTTTCGGAATTTGCGAATCGGAGCTTGAGCATATGCTGCTCGATCTTATGCTCAATTCGACCAACCCCACCTTGGCACCCTACTGCAAGGACGGCGAGGTCAGAGTGCGCGTTACAGCATCGCATCAGTCGCTCGACGAATGCAAGAGAATGTGCGACGAGATGGTTGAAAAGATCAAAAACAGTCCCGTCGGCAAATACGTTTACGGCACCGATGTTGACCTCGTTGAGACTCTTGTCAACACTCTTCGTGAAAAAAAGCTGAAAATCGCCACTGCCGAATCGTGCACCGGCGGCATGATCGCCTCGATGATAACCTCTGTTTCCGGTTCGTCCGACGTCTTTGACGGCTCGGTCGTTTCCTATGCAAATCGAATCAAGTGCGATATTATCGGCGTTGAGGAAAGCACCCTCGAGAGATTCGGTGCGGTGTCCTCCGCAGTAGCACGTCAGATGTCCGAGGGAATCAGACAAAAGATAGGCGCTGATATCGGTATCGGAGTAACGGGAATCGCAGGTCCTACCGGCGGAAGCGATGAAAAGCCGGTCGGAGTTGTATTTATTTCAATATCAACACCCAACAATACCAGCGTAAAACGCTGTTTCTTCGACGGTAACCGCGACAAGGTCCGCCGTTTGACAGCAGTTAATGCGATAGGTCTTGCTCTCGAAGAAATCAGAAGTATTAAATAAATCGGAGTACAAATGAGCATTACAGACTACCTTCTTATCGGCGTTGCTTTGTCTATGGACGCCTTCTCCGTTTCGATCTGCAAGGGTCTTAGTATGAAAAAGCTGATCGTGTCGCAGGCGATAATCGTGGGGCTTTATTTCGGCATCGCGCAGGGACTGATGCCCGTTATCGGATATTTCCTCGGGGTAAGCTTTGAGGATGCCATAAAGGCCTTCGACCATTGGATCGCATTCGTGCTGCTTTTGATCATCGGCGGAAAAATGCTTGTCGACGTCATACGCGGCGAGGATGAGTGCGAGTGTGAGGGCTGCTCGGGCAACGGTAAGGCCGACGTGTCGGTCAAGATCATGCTGCCCATGGCAATAGCTACCTCGATCGATGCCCTCGCTGTAGGCGTTTCCTACGCCTTTCTCGGCGCAAATATATGGATCGCCGCTTTACTTATCGCGCTTGTCACCTTCATCTTCTGCTTTGCGGGAGTGGGCGTGGGATGCTTTTTCGGATCGCGATGGCGTAAGCCCGCGCAGATCGTCGGCGGTCTTATGCTCATCGGTATAGGTGTGAAGATCTTGGTCGAGCATTTGCTGGATAAGGCGTAAAAAGTATAAAAAAAGGAAGCTTGCCCAACTTCTCATAGGGAAGTTGGGCAGTTTTATTCGCCTGCGGCGAGTTCTATTGCTTCGCAGTGGTATTCGGCTCACGCCGAGTGGTATTCGCTACGCGAGTTTGGAGGCGAATAAAATATCACTGAAGCCGTAAGGCTTCAATATCACGATCGCGCACGCGATCATATCACTCCGACGAAGTCGGAATATCACTCTTGTTTTCTCTGCCGATTAGTGTTATAATGGTGCTAACGAAAAGCCTCCCTCCGAGAGGGAGGTGGCACGCGGAGCGTGACGGAAGGAGCCCGCGTGACTTTAGGTTTGTACTAATTTCATTGTAACGCGCTCTCCCTCACCCGACTTCGTCGGGAGCTCCCTCCCGGAGGGAGCCTATGGTACGCTCATGCATCTTTAGGGGTATGGGCTTTGCCCGATGCCTTTGTAATACAAAGGCGAAACTGGCGATAAAATCAGAAAGGAATTTATCTATGAAAAACCAATACAAAATCACAAAAGATTTAATGCAAACATGGGCAAAGGAGTATCATTTACACGGTGCTGCGAATGTAATATTATTTATCATTTGGTGTGTGTTAGGCGTTATCGGAATATCGGGACTTATTTTTTCCATCGTACTACATAGCGAGTGGATGGCTATTTATATTTATGCACTTTTAACCATCATTGCTGTTTTTAAGTTGTTTCTTGCTCGTTTTGTTGTTTGGTCAAAAAGATATAAATTGTATTCGACTACATATGGTGTTTCCGAATGGATACGTACCACTGAATTTTTGGATGATGAAATCATTCTTACAGATCATACTTCAGTCAGCAAATTAAAATACAGCAATATTGAGAAAATAAAAGAAAAAAACAATGTTGTTGTGATATTTATGAATAATAATATGGCCTTAAGGTTGTATAAAGATGCTTTTGTAGAAGGCTCTTGGGAAGAATGTAAGAAAAAAATCAATGATATGCTCAAATAAGATTAACCCCGATAGATTTAAAATCTGTCGGGGTTATCTTTGTCTACTGCGAAGCAATTATGTCTTAATGGACCGTCGAGGACACCAGGAGAAACCAAACTTCCTTATGAGAAGGAAGCTTACGCTTCCTTTTCTTTTTTATCGATCAAATCAATTATCTTACCGAATATCTTATTCGTGGCCGCTTCATATTGCTCATAATTTCCCGCTTCCATGCCGAGCTCGTCAAATTTCACGACCTTGCCGAACTTTATCGTCGTCTTGCGAAAGGGCTTTATCTTCCAGCCCTCACATTCGAATGCCACCGGCATGATATCGGACTTCGACCGCCATGCCATCATGCCCACTCCGTGATGCACCTTCGTTGTCGAGGGGTGCACGCCCGGATATCGGTGTCCCTGCGGATAAACGCAGGCCACGTTGCCCTCCTTGAGCGTTCCGATTATCGCTTTGAGCGCGCCGACGTCGCCCGATCCGCGCTTGATCGGAACGGCGCACATACCTTTGATAAACTGCGCCAGAATTGGCACGTGGAAGGCCTCTTCCTTTGCCAAAAAGGTTATTCTTCGAGGCATAGTCGCCGCCATGATAACGACGTCGGCCATCGAAAGATGGTTGGAGCAGACGAGGAGTGCGCCCTCTTTTGGTACGTTCTCTATTCCCTCGATCTCAACCTTATAAAACCACTTTACAACGCCTGCAAAATGGTCGACTACCCAATCGTAAAATTTTGTTGACATATCTTTTTCCTTTAAAAAATCACTTTAAAAAATCAGTATGTGGGACTGTCGAGCAGCCATTTGCCCTCACCGCTGTCATCGGTCTGATACACCAGCGCAAGCTTCATTTTGCCGCTTTGCGATTCTTTTGTATAGTCAAGCTCCATGACCACTCTGCCCGCCTTGCGCTCAACTATGTTTGCACTTTCGATGTCGATAACCGTGTCGAGCGAGAAATCGTAATTGTTCGAAATATCCATGCAGAGTCTGCCCTCGCGATTTTCGGAAAATCTGGGCTGATAGTCGATCTTGTATCCGGTAGAATCCTCAAATGAATAGCCCTCAAAGGCCATTGCATAGACGTCCTTTAAATAGCTCTTTGAGTAAACGCTCTCGGCAAGCGCTTTGAGCTCGGCTATACTCAATACCACGCTGTCCGATGCGACCTCGTAGTATTGGGCGCCCGTTACAGTATCAAGGTCAACTGCATTTTCATCTTCAAATTTCAGCTCATTGCCCAAAAATATCCGATTTACAAGATATGACGTTTCGACGAGCTCATTTAAAATTACCTTGGCCTCGTCGTTTGTCATCTGCGACACTTCTTCTTTTTGGCAGGAGACCGTAAAGAAAGAAAACAAAACTAAAATTATTGCAAAAAGGGCGCTTAAAACACGTTTTTTCATTGCTGCTTACTTCGTTTTTTTCACTGTATTTTTTTTTGCCGTTTGAAAAGTCAAAAGGCATTTCTCTATGTCAACAATTATAGCATTCATATATACCGTTGTCAAGGCTGAAAAGGCGTCGATAGTGAAATTTTTCTTCTTTATTATATAATAATTATTGTTTTTACTATTGAAATTTTATTAAAAATGTGATATAATTTAATTAAATATAATTAATTTTGAAAGGACAGATTTTCAATGGCCTTAAACGGACAAAAAGCGACTCACGAACAGAATTTATACACGGAAATCTGGCAAAGTTTGATAGATAGTTTGGTAAGTGAGGAGGACCTGTCGCAGACCGCGGTAAATTTGTGGTTTGTCGATATGCGGATCGATTCGATCACAGACGATACGGTATATCTGCTCTGCCCCAACGGAATGAAATGCGCGACCGTTTCAAAAAGATACACTAACCTCCTTTGTGAAAAGCTGAGCAACATTCTCGGTTTTAAGGTAAACGTCACAATATCGACCGCCAAAAAGGAATCGGATATACGAAACGAATCCTTTGACATCGGATCCATGACCGACTCGTCGGACCTGCTCGGTGCAAAAATCAAATCACCGGACAATTTACACAACAATTTCGATCCCGTCGTTTCGATCGACGATGACGTTTCGATCCCGCTCAACTCCAACCAGTACACCTTTGACAACTTCATTGTCGGAGCATCCAACCGCTTTGCACGCGCCGCCGCCATGGCGGTAGCCGAAAAGCCTGCATCGGAATACAATCCGCTCTTCATACACGGTGCAAGCGGACTCGGAAAAACTCACCTTATGTGGTCGATAATCAACTACATAAAGAGTCACGATCCCTCGGCGAAGATCATCTACGTCAAGGGCGACGATTTTACAAATCAGCTCATCGAGTGCATCAGACACGAGACCACACCGCAATTCAGAGAAAAGTATCGCACCGCGAACATCCTGCTTATCGACGATATCCAGTTTATTGCGGGCAAGGAATCGACTCAGGAAGAGTTTTTCCACACTTTCAACGCTCTTTATGAGGATCACAAGCAGATCATCATGACCTCCGACCGTCCTCCGAAGGATATAAAGACGCTTGAGGAAAGACTCCGCACACGTTTTGAGCAGGGTCTTATCGCCGACATTCAGAGTCCCGACTACGAGCTGAGAATGGCTATCATGCGCAACAAGGCCGAGGCTATGAACATAAGAATGCCCGACGACGTTATCGAATTTTTGGCCAACAACTTAAAATCGAACGTACGTCAGCTCGAGGGCGCTATCAAAAAGCTGGGTGCACAGTCGTTTTTGACCGGCACACCCATCACTATCGATCTTGCATACTCCTGCGTTGCCGATCTTATGACGGCATCCGAGCCGGTTCAGGTGACCGTTGAAAGAATACTTGACCGCGTTTCAAAGAAAACGGGTGTCAGCATCGAGGACATCAAGAGCAAGAAGCGTCAAAAGAGTATAGCTTACGCGCGCCACACCTCGATATACCTGATAAGACAGCTTACCGACATGTCGCTTGCGGCGATCGGTCGGGTAATTGGCGACAGAAACCACACCACGATAATGTCGTCGCTTGACGTTATCGAAAACGAGCTTAAAACAAATCCGTCATTTGAAAACGACATCAGCGAGCTCATTCGTGAGATCAAGGAATAACCTTAATCCACAGCTTTATCAACAATTGTGCAAAATTATCGGTGAGATAATGTTTAAAAGTTACGGTTGTCGACCGAATGGTTTATGATGCAAAATTTTCCGAAATTTTTTATCAACATCGTTCTACATCAAAATCGATACCGAATAGTCATGAAATCCGACATGGTGCAACCGTGAAAACGAGTACAGATTGCTGACAAACAGACTTTTCGACATTATCAACATCCCCTACTACGGCTACTACTGTATCATCTCTATTTAGATTATATATTTCTCTTTTCTTTTAGGAGTTCGCTTCCTGTTTCTAAATAAAACAGGTTTTACGATTACATCGCAAAAACAGCGAATATCCCTCGCCCTGGATGAATGCTTAGTTTATATTAACAACTATCTTAGCGCAAAAAAGAGGGGGTCTGGGGGATTGAGAGCGCAAGCTCTCACCCCGGCGCGCATAAATATAAAAGAAAAAACGTAGTTTTTTCTTCCAAACAATTTAACATAAATAATTGCTATTATCAAGTTTAGAGCAAATATCTCAATATAGCATTTAATAATTGTTTCTCATTTAATTTTTAAAAAATAAAATACATTTTGGAAAAATTCCAAAAGGAAAGGCGTTCGATATGAAGATTATATTCGAAAAAGCTGCTCTTCTTGAGGCATTGACCCCCGCCATGGGTTCTGTCTCAAACAAAAACACCATGAATTCGACAGAAGGCTTTCTTATTGAAAGCGAAGGCGACAGCAAATGTATCGTTTCGGCATACGACCTCGAAAAGGGTATGCGTCTGAGCGTTGCTTGCAAGGTCGTTGAAGGCGGAAGCTATATTATAAAGGCAGATAAGCTTGTGTCTATCGTTCGCGCAATGCCCGAAAACGAGATAACCGTTGAGGTTGACAAGCGCAACGTAACAAAGGTATCGAGCGGACGCTCCTCCTATGAGCTCCATGCCATGAAGGGCGAGGATTTCCCGAATCTTCCCGACCTTAACGTTGATAACGGTTTCACTTTAAAGCAGGGCGAGCTTAAATCAATGATAATCCGCACAATGTTCGCCGTTGCTCAAAACGATATCCGTCCCGCGCTCAACGGTGAGTTCTTCTCGATAGAAAACGGAAATCTCACACTCGTATCCTGTGACTCGAATCGCCTTGCCGTTATGACAAAGGCGCTCGAGATAGGCGGAGCAAGCGAAGACTTATGTTGCAAGTTCATTCTTCCCGGCAAATCGCTTACCGAGCTTATCAAGCTGCTCGACGACAGCGATGATACCATCACCGTACGTCCCGCAAGAAAGCACGTTGTTTTCAAGATTGGCGACATCTGCTTCTTCTCCCGTCTTATCGACGAGGAATATATCGATTACGACCGCTTTATTCCCAAGACCAACAAGGTTTTCGTTAAGGTAAACACCGACCAGCTCTGCCGCGCTCTCGAAAGAGCGATGCTCGTTACAGAGGAAAAGAGCATGGGTCAGACAAAGCCCGCCCTCCGCTGCACCTTCTGCGAGGACGCTCTCCAGCTCAGCTCGGTTTCGGTATCGGGCAGCTTCAATGACGAGATATTGGTTGAAAAGGAGGGCGAGGATATCGTTATCGGCTTTAACTGCCGCTATCTTTACGATGCGGTCAAGTCGTGCGATACCGACGAGATCAAGCTCTCGATGTCCACACCCCTCATGTCGATGATCATTGAACCGGCCGATGCCTCTCTTGATGAAACGTTTACCTTCCTTGTACTTCCTGTAAGACTTAAAAACTGATAAAAAGTTAACTGATGTACGTTAAAAAAATTGAGTATTACAACTTTCGCAACATCGATCGCGCAAAGATCGAGCCGAGCGAGAGAGTAACGCTTCTCTACGGCAAAAATGCCGAGGGCAAGACAAATGCGCTTGAGGGGATATACCTTTTTGCTCACGGACGCTCTTTTCGCGCGTCAAAGGAAAAGGAGCTCGTAAAATTCGGCTCGGATTTTGCGAGAGTAAAGCTGACGTTTGACGACAGGCGCAGGGAAAACACCCTTGAGATCCGCATTGCAGGTGATGGACGGCGTGTGCTTATCAGAAACGGTGCGCCCGAAAAAAGGCTTTCCGATTTTGTCGGATGTTTCAGAGCGGTGCTCTTTTGCCCGCAGCATCTGTCGATCGTATGCCAGGGTCCGAGCGAGAGGCGTCAGTTTGTGGATGCCGCTCTTACTCAGCTGTCGAGCGGATATGTGCGCGCGCTGCAAAAATACAACTCGCAGCTTTCGGAGCGTAATATGCTTATAAAAAGCTATTATGAAAATCCGAAGATGTTTGAAGATACCATCGACGTCTGGTCGGATGCACTCGCTGAAAGCGGTGCTGTCGTTGCGCGTCAGAGATACGAATACGTCGAACGTCTGAACATCGAGGTAAAGAAAATTTTTGCCGAAATGACCGACGGACGGGAAATTCCCGAGCTTAAATATACCGCTCCGCTGACGGCCGACGGGTACCGCGAGGCACTCAGATCGTCACGTGAACGCGAAATAAAAGCGCGTACGACACTTTTTGGCCCGCATCGGGACGATATTGCTATTACGATAAACTCACGCGAGGCGCGTCTGTACGCATCGCAGGGACAGCAGAGGAGTCTTGCGCTCGCCATGAAGCTGGCAGAGGGCGAGATATCAAAAAACGAATGCGGCGAGTATCCCGTATTCCTTTTCGACGACGTTATGAGCGAGCTTGACGAGAGCCGACGTTCGTTTTTGATTCGCGGAATGGCGAAAAAGCAGGTAATTATGACGTCGTGCGACCGTCTTGACGGCGATTACAAGGCTATTGAGGTTTGCGGCGGGACGTATAGTTAACCCCTGCGGGGGGGCAAAAACGGTCCTGCGTACTATGAAAATACAGGTTTCGCATAGGAAAATGCGATGCTCAATACCCTCTCACCGCCTTCGGCGGAGCTCTCCCTTTGGGAGAGGTGGCAGCGAAGCTGACAGAGAGAGATCCTGCTTGCGCTCAGAGTCCCCCTGACCCCCTCTTGGATATAAGAAAAATGCATAGGGATAAGATAAATTACTTATTTTAACTGATAAAACTTGCATTCAAGATGTAGGCGATCCCCTTTTCTACCAACAAAACTTGCATTCAAGATGTAAGCGATCCCCTTTGTACCAACAAAACTTGCATTCAAAACGTAGGCAGTCCCCCTTTTCTACCAACAAAACTTGCATTCAAGATGTAGGTGATCCCCCTTTGTACCAACAAAACTTACATTCAAAACGTAGGCAGCCCCCTTTTCTACCAACAAAACTTGCATTCAAAACGTAGGCAGTCCCCCTTTTCTACCAACAAAACTTGCATTCAAGATGTAGG
>JAZSMZ010000065.1:0-20895 GCA_045536155.1 Eubacteriales bacterium | reverse complement strand
CCCGCCGTGACGAAAGGTTTACGCCAATGCGGCGGCGGGAGTAAACCCCCGCCCTACCAAGGGGTATGGGCTTTGCCCGAAGCCTTTGTAATACAAAGGCGAAAATGGTGATAAACTACCGAATAGAGGTAAATAAGTAATGAAAATGTGGAAAGAAAAAACTTGGCAATATGAAATGACTGGAATCGACGGAAATACAGTTTTATTTGGAGTAAACATTTTTGATTATCAGTGGAGTTTTATAAAAAAAGAAATAGTGGAGAATAAAACCATTTATATTTATTCTGTAAAAATTGACGATTTAGAATATTTTTTTGGTGCTTTGGAAGCAAGCAATTGTGTATGGGACTTCTATCTTTTTAAGTATTAAAATCAAAATTACCCCGACAGACTGTAAAAATCTGTCGGGGTTAATTATTTGTTTTCTGCGTTGCATTTATACCTTTACGGACAGTCGAGGACGCCTGTCCCTACAAGGAGAAATTAAACTTCCTTATGAGAACCACCCTTTAGCCTCAGATCTTTTTTGTAAAACAATTCCAAAAGCAAAATGTTGAAAAGTTAATATGAATTGTGATACAATGATGGCAGGTGATCATTTAACCGATTTTTACAGAGGAATTTCAATGAAAATAAAGCTGTTTTTGGCCGTGATATTGCTGCTGACCGTCGCTTTGCTGCCTTATTGCGTTTGGCAAAGCAATATTGCGACCGATGTCGATGGTCCGGCATCAAGCAACACCGAAATGGCTGCACGGACGCAGGACGAAGAGGGTACAGCCAAGCCCGAATATACTGTCGAAGAGCTTGTGTTCGACCCTATGCAGGATTATGGCTACGGCAATTTGCACTATCATCCTGCCGACGTGTACTGCTACGATAAGCTTACCGAAGCACAGCGTCTGGCGTACCGAATGCTCGCTTATGCCGTTGACAGCATCGTTTCGGGCGAGATAAGAGAAGGTACAAACTGGACACTTGAATCGGACGTTACCGTTGTAAATAGTGACGTCGAAACCGCGCGCGAGCTGTTTTGCGCCAACTACTACGTCTTAAAAGGAATAGCCGACAGCATTGAAGTCAATTGCAACATATTCAAAAAGCAGACCGTTTTTACATATATCGCAACTGAAGACGCGCAAAGGGACGTCGGACTTTATCTTCTTTGCCTTGACAAAGCGGAGGAGATTTTTAAAAAGATCGATATGACCGCATCACAAGAAGAGATCGCATACGCGATAGCTCAGCATGTGAGCGCAAATGGGGAATATGATGCCGAGTACAGCTCAGAAAGCTGCGTATACGGCATGCTCACAGACGGCAGGGGCATCTGCGAGGCCTTTGCCTACACCTACGATTTCCTATGCAAAAAGGCGGGGCTTTATACCATCACTTCCACAGTAACACGCGGCGATTTTTACCATGTCTGGTGCATGATAAATCTGGACGGCGAATGGTACAACGTCGATCCGACCTGGATGACAACAATGAACGACGGCGGAGACTATTTTTTGTTTGACGACGATCTGAGATACCGATATCAGCGTGCAGCACCCGCGCAGACATGCTACTATTTCGATCATACCGCAAACAGAACCGTATATGCGCCCGACTGCACCGATGCATCTAAAAACGAACAATAAAAAATCCACCGTATGGTGGATTTTTTCAATAGTAGATTTTGTCCGACTTATCCAAGGGCCACGTCGAGCACCATCATAAGGGCAAAGCCCAAAGCGGCGCCTATCGTGCCGATGTTGCTGTGGTGTCCCGATTGCGCTTCGGGGATGAGATCCTCAACAACAACATAGATCATTGCGCCTGCGGCAAATGCAAGAATGAAGGGGAGAGCAGGCTTTATGGCGACGGTGAGGAGCATGGTGAGAATTGCTCCGATAGGTTCAACAATTGCCGAAAGAAGGCCGTATCCAAATGCCTTTTTGCGGCTCAGTCCGTTGCCGATAAGGGGCATCGATATGACTGCACCCTCGGGGAAGTTCTGGATCGCAATACCGAGCGATAGCGCGAGCGCGGCGCTCGACGATATGGTATTGCTGCCGTCAAGTATGCCCGACAGCACTACGCCGACGGCCATGCCCTCGGGGATATTGTGCAAAGTTACCGCCAAAATAAGCATCATCGATTTGCCGAGATTGCATTTTCTACCTTCAGTTTCACCGTAGCTGGCATGAAGGTGAGGGATTATCATATCCAAAACGAGCAAAAAGGCAATTCCTAAAAGAAATCCGACAAGCGCGGGAAGCCACGCGATATTGCCGCTTTCTTCGGCCATATCAATAGCAGGGATGAGCAGCGACCAAACGGATGCCGCGATCATAACGCCCGAAGCGAAGCCTAAAAGAGCGCGCTTTAGCGATTCCTTCATCTCATTTTTCAAAAAGAAGACCATCGAAGCGCCCAAAGCGGTTCCGAGAACGGGTAATAAAAGTCCGATTACAATCTTTAAAGTGTCACTCATGTTTTTCGGCTCCTTTTTCAAATTTTACGAGATAAATATATCATAAAATGATTTTTGTGTCAAGAAAAAAGATGAATATGCTCCAAAAGAAGGGATAAAAATCTCAAAGACAGCCAAATAAGCGATATTTATAAAAATCGCCTTGACAGTTTTGTCAAATATGATATAATATAACTATGTATGCTCTTATTTAAGGATAGAAAATACTTTTTTAAGGAAGTCAAAATAAAATGGACGAAATTACTAAAAAGCCGATAATATTTTCAGGAATACAGCCCAGCGGTATTATTACGCTCGGCAACTACCTCGGAGCGCTGAAAAACTGGGTCGCTTTGCAAAATGACTACGATTGCATCTACTGCGTCGTTGATATGCACGCCATCACCGTGCGCCAGAATCCCGCACAGCTCCGCCAGAGAACGTATGAAACTCTTGCGCTCTACCTCGCGAGCGGAATTGATCCCGAAAACTGCACGCTCTTCGTGCAGAGCCATAATCCCGCACACGCCGAGCTCGGTTGGGTGCTCAACTGCTATACCATGTTCGGCGAGCTTAACCGCATGACACAGTTCAAGGACAAGAGCGCCAAAAATGCCGATAACATCAATGCGGGTCTCTTTACATACCCCACTCTGATGGCGGCCGATATCCTGCTTTATCAGACCAACCTCGTGCCTGTCGGCGAGGACCAAAGACAGCACCTCGAGATCGCGCGCGATATTGCCGAGCGATTCAACGGCGTTTACGGCGATACCTTCGTTGTGCCCGAGGCGTATATCCAGAAGACGGGCATGCGCATCATGTCCCTTTCCGAGCCGACAAAGAAGATGTCCAAATCGGACTCCAACGTCAACGGCTTTATCGCAATTCTTGACGACCGCGACACCATAATCCGTAAGTTCCGCCGCGCGGTGACCGATTCCGATACAGTTGTTTGCCGCGGCGAGGGCAAGGAGGGCATCAACAATCTCATGAACATCTACTCCTGCTTTACCGGCAAGAGCGATGACGAGATCGTTTCCGAATTTAACGGACGCGGATATGGCGACTTCAAGTCGGCCGTCGGCGAGGTCGTTGCAGATTCGCTTACCCCGATCAGAGAAAAATTCAACGAGATCATGGCCGACAAGGGCTATCTCGAATCGATCATGCGTGTGGCGCCGAAAAGGCCGCATACTATTCGCGCAAGACCATAAGCAAGGTTTATAAGAAAGTCGGATTTGTTCAGATAAAGAGATAAATCTAAAAGTGAGCCGCGTGATCGCGGCAAAAAGAAAGGATTTATTCTGCCGATCATCGGCAGGAGATTTTTAAAATGTTGGATCATTCCTTTTTCTATCTTATAGCCGCCGCGCTTTGCGCCGGTCTTATCTCCTTCACCACAACGCCATTAGCGCGCGTCTTTGCCTTTAAGGTGGGTGCGGTGGACGTTCCGAAGGACGAACGCAGAATGCACAACAAGCCCATTCCCCGACTTGGCGGACTTGCCATCTTCCTCGGCTTTTCGGTGGCGGCGCTCGCTTTTTGCGATTTTACTCCCACCCTGCTTTCGATATACTTCGGCGGACTCGTTATAGTGGTCGTCGGAGTGCTCGACGATATCTTCCGCCTCAACGCGTGGGTGAAATTCATCGTTGAGATCGCGGTTGCCTTTATCCCGATATCGCAGGGGCTGAGCATCGAATTTATCAATCTGTTTGGCGAATACGTGGTGTTCGGCGTCTTTGAGATACCGATAACGGTGCTTTGGATAGTCGGTCTTACCAACGCGATCAACCTCATTGACGGGCTTGACGGCCTTTCTTGCGGGATATCGGTAATATGCTCTCTGTCCCTCCTTCTTTGCTCGATTCTGGTGCTTGACAATTATGCGCTGACCATGCTTACCGCGATATTGGCATCGTCCTGCCTCGGATTTTTGCCCTTCAATTCGAATCCCGCAAAGATCTTTATGGGCGACACCGGCGCGCTCTTTTTGGGATACACCCTTTCGGTGCTCTCGATAAGCGGACTTTTCAAGATGCACGCCGTGCTTTCCTTTATGATCCCGATCTCCATTTTCGCACTCCCCCTTTTCGATACTGTTTTCGCATTCGTGCGCCGCATCGCATCGGGACACAGCCCCTTCAGCCCCGACAGAGGGCATATCCATCACAGACTTATCGATATTGGATTTAATCAAAAGCAGACGGTGCATATTCTCTACTCGGTCTGCGGAATTCTCGGCATTTCCGCCGTCATGTTCTCGATATCGGGATCGTGGAAGTCGGGAATGATATTGGTTGTTGCCTTCCTCATCTTTGCATTCAACTATGCGGCACTAAAGCATCCCGAAACGAGAAAGCTGACGGGCTTTGACCTTCCGGAGCTGAAAAAGACAGACAAAATCGAAGAAGAAAAACATATTGACCACGCCGCCGAAATCGTTGAAAACGACGGCGACGGGAACAGAGAAGAAAAATAATGAACGAACGCGGTGAACTGATAAACAGAATAAAGCACGAGCGGAAGATGACACGTCTTTCGGTTATTTCTCTCGTGTTGGTTATTGCTGTTGTCTTCGCCGCGCTTATTATTGCCATGTTTAATACGGGGCTTTTGGAGGTCCCGTCCTTTATACAGGAAATATTCGTCAAGGACGCGGGTGATTCTTCGCCCGGGTTGCCCGATGATATCAAGCTTCTCTACGATGCGCTCAATAATGGCGGCGATGAGATCATAATTGCCCACGACATAACGGGCGAGGACGTAGAAAAGGCGATCGCCTCCACCCCTGTCATCGACAGCTATACCGCCGAGATCCGTACCACCGTCTTTTCGGGAAACGATCGGCTTGTACGTCTGATAAAGCTCCAAAAGAAGGGCGAAAAATACCGCGCTGAGATATTCGATGCCGACTCGAAGCTTGAAAAGGTTATCATTTGCGACGGCGAGAGGGTGTACATATCCGCCGATCAAAGTGCAAAAAACGGTGTTCTTTATAACGTCGGCGAAAATTTCACGATGGAGGATACCGTGGGTATCCCCGGAACCGACTATATCCGTCGCCTGATTGCTCAAAGCGTTGGAAAGGTTGACTACTCGATGGCGAGCAGCGGCCTTGAAAGCTTGTATCTGGCCGAGTATGCATTGGACGAGCATTACACCGAGAAGGCGTATTTTTCGCTGAGATACGGGCTTGTAGTCCGTCTTGAGAGCGAGGGCGATTTAAATCCCGCTTACCGCATGATAGTCGAAAAAATTGCCGAGAGTGAAACACAAGACGAGCTCTTCGTTATACCGATGCAAAGATACGGATATTGATATTCTTTTTTAAAAATATTTCAAATATCCCTTGACAAATTGCCCAAAAGATGCTATTATATATAAGCGCTCGAAGAAGCGTATATATTGTGCGCCCTTAGCTCAGCGGATAGAGTGCCCGGCTACGAACCGGTAGGTCGAAGGTTCGAATCCTTTAGGGCGCGCCATTCAAAAAAGCACTTGCGAAAGCAAGTGCTTTTTTGAATGATGTTTGCCTTCGGCAAATGATATTGGCTACGCCAATGATGACGGCTACGCCTAATGATGTCGCTTTGCTAATGTATTGGGCAAACATCGCATCATTGCGAAATGAAGTGGAGCAACATCATTTTGAGCAAAGCGAAAAACATCATATCGACGAAGTCGATGCATCATTGAATGATCCTAGGTTTTATGATATAATAATTTCCCAAGGAGGCGGTACTATGTCACATAGCAAATTTAGAAAGAAAGGGCAATCTCTATATATTGATAATTGGAATCCTTCCGCCAAAAAATATGTTCATGTTTGTTATCTGTGTGGCAGAAAAGGATACAGCCCTGCTATTGAAGAAGATGATTTTCCCACCACGCTGGAGCGTAAAACAATATATAAAGTACTTACGAGAATACTTGATTCCGCTTTAGAACTTGATTCTTTTGGTAGATGCGCTGAATGTGCAAAACGACAAGACGGAGAATAATGCGATTGGTGTACTTTTGGGTAGTTTTTCTCCCAATCCTGCTCCGTTTTGGTAGTCTTTTTTGATGCATCCCCCAAAATTAACGGTAGTTTTTCATAAACTCAACCGTCGGTGTGTGTATTTTTGCTGACGGATCCCTTATAATAATATCGAAAGGAGAGCAAGATGGATCAGATCAAAATAGGAAAATTTGTTGCCGAGCGCCGCAAGGGTGTAAATCTTACACAGGCACAGCTCGCAGAAAAGCTGAATATCACCGATCGGGCGGTATCGAAATGGGAACGTGGCAAATCCATGCCCGATTCCTCCGTTATGCTCGAATTGTGCGATATTCTCAAGATCACAGTCAACGATTTACTTAATGGGGAGGTAGTTACAGTGGATAATTACAGCAAGGAACTTGAAAACAGGATAGTTGAAATGGTAAAGCATAAAGAGGAAGCAGACAGGCGCTTGCTCAAATTGGAGATCGTCCTGGGTATAGTGGCCGTTTTGCCGCTTGCCGCTGCGGCGGTAATTGTGAGTATTGTGCCGATGGAGGAATGGAAGGGCGGGCTGCTCGTTTTGCTCAGCCTGATACCTCTTTTGATTGCCACTCCCTTTGCGCTGAAGATAGAGCAAAAGGCGGGCTATTACGAATGCGGCAAATGCGGCCATAGATACGTACCGAAATACAGCAGTGTTTTCTCGGCCATGCATATAAACAGAACAAGATTAATGCGCTGTCCCGAGTGTAAAAAATGGTCGTGGCAGAAAAAGAAGATCAGCAAAGAGGATCGATAATAAAAAACAAAAGCACTTGCATTTGCAAGTGCTTTTTCGTTTGAATCAATATCCGTTGTGGATCAGCCACTTTTTAAGCAGCTCGCTCCACTGGGCTGAGTGAGGATACGCCTCGGCAAGGCCGATGCCGTGAGGTCCTTCGGGGAAGAAGTGAGCCTCGAGCGGGATACCCTTCTGATGAAGTGCGATGCAAAGATCCAGACTTCCTCTGGGGTTAACGTCCCAGTCCTGCATGGTGTGCCAAAGGAATACGGGAGGAGTATTGTCGCGCACAGAGCATTCGCCGGACAACTCGCGGCAGAGCTCGGGATCGGGATTTTCTCCGAGCAGGCTGAGGCGTGTATGTGCATGTCCGAATTCGAGCATGGAGCACACAGCATAGCAAAGGATACCGCCGTCGGGACGGGAGGTTACCGCATCGATAACGTCGCAGCCGGGACCGGTCTTGCCCGAATCGAAATGTTCAATGGCACTCAAAGCAAGGTGTCCGCCTGCCGAAAAGCCCATGATGGCGATCTTGTAGGGGTCAACGTTGAACATGGGAGAATGGTAGCGAACGTATTTGATGGCACGCAGTGCGTCCTCTAATTCTACGGGGTGATGATAAGGGGTAACGCGGTAGTTGAGTACGAATGCGTGAACTCCTGCCTCGTTGATCATTTTTGCAATAGGGCGACCCTCGTGCTCGGCACGTCCGACGTATGCTCCGCCGGGACAGATGATGACCGCACCGCGTTTCTCTCCGCCTTCACAGAGATACGGAGTGATGGTGGGCACGTCCTGGCCGTATGAGGGGTCGAAATGAGGGGGAGTACCTTCCCAAAGCTTGTAATCCATAATTTTATTTACCTTTCTGAAAATAGGATTTTCATAATTTAATATAGGATCTGCGCCGTCAGTTAACGATTATCCGTACTATATCAACTATATCGGATATTGTCAGATCGGGCAGCGCAACTGGGCTTATAACGCCGGAAAGTATCTCATTGACAACAAAGGTCACAACGCTTGCCAATACCTGAAGCAGCAGATACTGTATTATCGCAGTTAAGATAATGATAACGAGTGCGGCGCGGGAAAAATTAACTACGGTTTCGTTCTGTTTCACAAAGAAGGAGAAAACGATCGCCGCGATAAATCCTACGCCGGGGATCAAAAACAACAGTATAAGTCCGATAAACTTCGCCATAGAAACGTCTGCTTTTTGCGCGTTGTCTGGTGGGAGTGTGACATTTACGGCCGGCGAGCTCTGCTCTGTTGGACGGGCTGCGCCGCAATGTTGGCAAAAGCGGTCGTTATCCTGAAATACGTGGTCGCAAAATGGGCATGCCTGCATGATTTGTTCTCCTTCGCTCAAAGGTCTCAGTAATATATAATAAGTACGCCCTTTTTTACCTCAACAAATGAGGGCAGACCTATATATTCATTGCTTACGCCGAGGGGCATATCGTTTGTTAATACCGCATTGTCAAGCGTGTAGAGAAGGCCCTTTATCGTAACGCCCTCGCTTACGTCGGACGCGGAAAATACCGACAGATATCCGCTTTCTTTTGCATCAAAGCCGATTTTTCCGTTCGATACTGCGGTAATGTCGCAGTTTTTGCCGTGCAAGATTCCGCGAAGTCCTTTTTTTGCGAGCATGATAAGGCATTGCACGTTTGCGGCGGTGTGCTCCTCGCGCTCGCCTCCCGTTCCGCCCCAGAGGTGGAAAAGGGTGCAGCCTTTTTCGATTCCGATCTTTATTGCGGCGAGCATATCTGTGTCGTCCTTTACGCGTGGAAGCACTATGCACTCGCTCTTCGGCTTTTCGCATGAATCGAAATCGCCGATGATGATGTCGGGTGTAACTCCGATGCTTCTCGCCGCATCGTAGCCTCCGTCGGCGGCGATCACCAGCGACTTATCAAGGTCGGTCTTGCCGAAATCGGCAAAAAAGTCGCCGGCACCTATTATGTGACAAATTTTATCGCTGATCATTATTTTTTAAACTGTTCGGGCAGAAGATCACCTTTTACCGAAAGACGCACGAATCGGCAGAGGTCGTTGTAGGAGAAGGGGATCTGGAACTGAGCACCGTGACGGGAAACAAGCTGCTGTG
This sequence comes from Eubacteriales bacterium, assembly GCA_045536155.1. GTDB lineage: Bacteria > Bacillota > Clostridia > Oscillospirales > CAG-272 > JAZQNC01. The sequence continues at coordinate 11,549 of JAZSMZ010000065.1, read as the reverse complement.
AATAGTCGGCAAGCTTGTAAAGGCTGAATTCATTGTAATCTGTGTTGTAATGACAGAAGATAGGTGTTACTTCGGGTGCAAAAACAGAAACCGTGCCGTCATCGCCGCGCACCAGGTTAAACTTGAGCGATGCCGAGAGAAGAGCGCGTGGATCGAGCATTCCCGAAAGAAGCTGACCGAGCGAGTATGCTACGTAGGTAGTCTGTCCGTTTTCGCCTACGATCGTTTCAATAGGCTGCATATAGTAGGGGTGGTTTCCGATTATAATATCAACGCCAAGCTCGTTCATCATTTTGGCAAGACGGCGCTGAGTTTCGTTGGGCTCTTCGCTCATCTGACCGCCCCAGTGAATCGAAACGGCGATGACGTCGCACTTGTCCTTTACCGAGTTGATCTGATTTTTAATATCGGCATCGGCGGTGAAGGGGATCCAGATGCCCGCATCGTTGGGCACGTGAACGTAATTGTAGTAGGTGTAGGTCAAAAATGCGATCTTTATTTCGGTTTCGGGATCGGTGTAGATGTGGGGAGTATTGAACTCCTCCTCGTTGTTGTAATATCCGGTGATAATAGTTTCGGGAAAGGTCTTTTCCCACCATTCGCCCATGGCGATAGCACCGTCGAAGCGCTTGTCGAGCAGATGCTCGGTTGCCACGTTGACAACGTCAAAGCCGAGGTCGACAAGCTGGTATCCGAGATCCTGGGGGGCATTGAAGGAGGGATATCCGGTAATAGCATAGCCCTCGCCCGCCATAACGGTCTCCTGAGTTACAAAGGAAACGTCGGACGAAGAGATGAGATCCTTAATGCCGTCGAACATGGACGAATATTCATATCCGCCGTCAGCGCGCGATCTTGCATCGGCATTGACTGCATCGTGGATAATATTCGAGCCGAAAAAGGAAATGCTCATTGAATTTTTCAGAACGCCATCCGGGTCGGTGATGGCCGAATTTGAAGAATCATCGGTTATAAGCGGGCTCGACTTGTCGGTGTCGTCCTGCTTTAAGGGTGTAGTGATATAGTCGGCGTTGTGGTTGAATTTGTCGCCAAGGACAAGTCTTGATGAGCATGACATCGCTGACAGAGAGATGATTGCACAAAGTATAAGAGCAACTGTTCTTTTGGCACTGATACGTTTCATCGCTTTTTTCGTCCTTTCATTTATCGGCATCTTTTAAGAAGGTTTTATACAAGTATATCTTCGCTGTCAAGCAGCTCGATCTTGGGCGGTGCGGTGGGCACACGCTTTAACGGATCGTAGCAGAAGCGGCGACAGCGGTAGGAGGGGCTGACAACGCCGTTTTTCGAGCAAAGCATCTTTTCGCCGCCCATGAGCGGAGTGGACTTTTCGCAATATGCGCACACCTCGGGCATCTCGGGCTTTATACAGTTGTCGTATTTGCGTTTTTTTGGCATGTCAAACTCGTTTGAAATCGGCTCTGAGACACGATTTCGCTTCCTTTCTTCGGCATTAGCCTTTTAATACGTCTTAATAATACTATTATATCATATATTTTGCATAATTTCAAATGTTTTTAAAAAATAATCTGTCTAAAAATCACACAAAAACGAAAAAACAGCAGAAATTTTCCGAATTTGAAAAAACTTCGTATCACATGGCAAACAAGATGGCAAAAGCATAGCCCAAAACACCCGATATTACCGCCATTGCCCCCTTGCCGACGATGAATTTCTTCAGCGACAGATCGGTGTCAGAGACAATGGCCGCACTCTGCGCGATGACCGAAAGACCCGACCAGCCGACAATGGCCGACGTTATACCCACTCCTGCCGCCGACGGTATCGCGCTCGCGCGCACGCAGCCGTTGGCGATCTCGAAAAGGCCGCCGAAAAGGGCTGCGACCTCATTTGGAAGAGTGATCCCCAAGCGGTAAAATACGATATCAAATGAGCTTATTACGACCGAAAAAAGCATTATAAAGGAGCAGGCGCGCACCATTGACGATGCGGCGTCCTCGACCGATCTTGTAAAGGCGACCGAGAGGGGCAATTCGGGCAAAGGCGAAATTTTATCGCAGGGCGTCGCCCTGCCCTTTGCCAAAAAGCGCATGATCACGCCTACGGTGACGGCCGAGATCAGCTGTGCAAAAAATATCACAGCTCCTTTTGCAATATTTCCCCTCATCGCCTGTCCGATGCCGCAGATAATAAAAGCCGCACCCGCATTGTTGCAAAAGGGCAAAAGCCGCTCACCTTCGTCTTTAGATATCCGCCCCGCCCGATACAGCTTTACCGTAAGATCCGCCCCGAGCGGATATCCCGCAATAATGCCGATCACAAAGGCGGCTCCGCCCTCGCCGCTGACGCCGAACAGCCTTCGTGATATTTTATCCAATGCCTGTCCCACGTATCGGGTAAAGCCCGTTTTCAAGGCAAACGAGCATACGGCGGCCATGGGAAAAAGGGCGGGGACAACGCTTTTTGCGCATATCAAAAGAGAACTGTATACACTATTTGATACGTCGGCGCTGTTCGACAGAATGAAGACAAATAAAATGGGTAAAAGAAAGTACAGCGCTCTCTTTTTCGTCGAAAAATGCTTTTTGGGAATCGATATTTTAACCGTCATAGCGCCTCCGTCTTTTCGCAATATTCAATGCATATATATGAATAGCAAATAAAAGCTATTCATCAAAAAAAGGGGTAAACTATGGCAAAAGCAAGACCTTTATCGGCCCGTATATCGTCGTGCGCGGGCTTTCCCGACGACACTCTCGGCGGAGTATCCTGCGTGAGCGTTTACGGCAAAGACAAAGCTACTCTTGAAGAGTGCGAGGCGGTGATCGAATGCTCCGAAAGCATGATAAGCGCGAGAGTGTGCGACGGAGTTGTACACATTTTCGGCGATGGGCTGATTCCCGTCGATTTTCGGCTTAAAACTCTGTCGGTGTGCGGCAGAATAAGCAAGATCGCCTTTGAAGAAAACGAAGAAAAAGAGAGGGAAAGAAAAGCATGACGGGCTTTGCCGATTATCTTTGGGGATATTATATCCTTCGCCTTACCGACCCGGCCCGCGCATCTACTCTGATACTGAAATACGGCATTCGCACCTGGGACGAAAAGTATAAAAAGGGCGATTTTTACTTAAAAGTTCCGAAAAGCGACTATCTTCGCTTTCCCGAAGGCGAGGCGGAGGCTTGCATTGAAATTGTGAAAGAAAGAGGACTTTTGTATCTGTTCAAGCGGTACAAAAAGCGTCCCGGAATAGCTGTCGGAGCGCTGCTTTTTGCCGCACTTATGGTACTTTCCACGCTTTTTATCTGGCGCATCGAGATCAAAGGGATAGAAAATGTCGACGAAGGTGAGCTGCTCGATCGGCTAGGAGTGATGGGGGTGAAGGTGGGAGCTTATATGCCGAAGCTCAACTGCTACGAGATATGCAACGAATTTTTGATCGATGCCGATGACATTGCCTGGATAACGGTCAATTTAACGGGGACGACGGCGAGGGTTGAGATACGGGAGAGGACGGACAAAGGCTTGCGCGAGGAATGGGAGTTTTCCGACGAGCCCTGCAACATTCTTGCCAAAAGATCGGGAGTGGTCAGCCGTATCGAGCTTTACAGCGGAAGGGCGGCGGTCAAGGTTGGCGATTACGTAAACGAGGGTCAGCTTCTGATCACCGGAGTGGTGCAAAACGGGGGCGTGGGACTGTACGTTGATGCCGCAAAGGGGAGGGTTTACGCCCAAAGCTCGGATATAGTGGAATACGTACAGCCGAAAACGGTAAAAGTAAAGGTGGCAAGCGGCGAAATCATACGGCAAAAAGAGTACGAAATATTCGGAAAAAGTATAAATCTTGGTATAAAACGGTGGACATTGCCCGAAAAATATGATATAATAAAGTCGGAGCAGAATGTGATCTTGTTTGACAGCGTCGTTTTGCCGATAATTGAGCGCGAGATCACCTATGCAGGCTATCTTTATCAAAGCGTAACGCTTGAGGGCGATGCCCTTCGCGACGAGGCAGTAAAGGGGATAAACGCCCTGATAAACGAGCGATTTGCTTCGGCCGATATAATATCGCGAACCGACACCGAGGAGCTGACCGAAGAGGGGTACAGGATAGTAAGCGAGATCGTCTGCGAAGAGCAGATAGGATATCAGAGCATAATCGATTAAAAACATACACGGAGATAAAAGATATAAATGGCAGAAAAGACAGTTTACACCGAAAGCCTTGAACAAACGTCCACGATATTCGGCGCGTACGATGCCAATATCGCGAAGATCGAACGCGAATATTCGGTTTCCCTCCTTTGCCGCGATACCGATAAAACGGCAGGAAACGCGATAGTTATAAGCGGCTCTGACGAAAGCGGAGTCGAAAAGGCGGCGTTCGCCATCGAATCGCTCAAAAAGATAGCGCTTCTGGGCGGCGAGATATCCGATCAAAAGCTCGGATACGTTATCGATATGATAAACGACGGCAAAAGTGAGGAGCTTATGCAGTTCGGCGACGACTGTATATGCATCACCAACCGCGGCAAGCCGATCAAGGCAAAGACGGTGGGACAGAGAAAATACGTTGAGCAGATAAAGAAAAACACCGTTGTGCTCGGGCTTGGACCTGCCGGTACGGGTAAGACCTTCCTCGCTGTTGCAATGGCGGTCACCGCACTTCGCAACAAGGAGATAAACCGCATAATCCTCACCCGTCCCGCAGTTGAGGCGGGCGAGCGGCTGGGATATCTGCCGGGAGATCTGCAAAGCAAGATCGACCCTTATCTCCGCCCGCTTTACGATGCTCTTTATGAGATGCTCGGCGTTGAAAGCTATAACCGCCACGTCGAGAGGGGAAGTATTGAGATCGCGCCGCTGGCATATATGCGCGGACGCACTCTCGACGATTCCTTTATCATCCTCGACGAGGCGCAGAATACCACTCCCGAGCAGATGAAGATGTTTTTGACACGTCTCGGATTCAACTCAAAGGCGGTGGTTACGGGCGACGTCACCCAGACCGACCTGCCCTTTGGCAAAAAGAGCGGCCTTGTTGAGGCGACAAAGGTGCTTCGCGATATTGATGGAATAGCGATTCATTCCTTTACCGATCGTGATGTTGTTCGCCATAGGCTTGTTCAGCAGATCATTCTGGCATACGATAAATACGAAAAAGAGAGATCGGGCAAAGAAGAGAGCGGCGAAAAGAGATATTTCGCCAAGAAAAACGACTGAATAAAAGGGAGAAAAGCAAAATGAGATTCCGTACAGGTCATACAATATATTTAAAGGACGAGCAGGATATAATGCGCATAAGCGTGAGAATGCGCATGCTCGTCAAGCGCGCCATTGCCGCCGCACTTTGGCAGGAGGGATATCGCGGATCGGCAGAGGTGTCGGTCACCTTTACCGATGACGAGGCAATAAGAGAGCTTAATAAGCAATTCCGCGACAAGGACGCGTCCACCGACGTGCTTTCCTTCCCGATGGACGAGGATGACACCCTCGGCGATATCGTAATATCGGTCGAGCACGCAATAGCGCAGGCCGAGGAATACGGTCACCCGCTTGAGCGCGAGATCGCCTTTTTGACGGTGCATTCTGTGCTCCATCTGCTCGGCTGGGACCATGAGAGAAGCGAGGACGAGGAAAAGGCGATGTTTATGCGCCAGGAGGAGATACTTTCGGGTATCGGACTCGGAAAAGAAAAATTCAGAAGATAAAAATACATAATAAAGTGAAAAAAGGGGCGCGAAAACACTTTTCGCGATTTTGATATGACAAGAAACGCATTTATAGCAATAGTAGGACGTCCTAACGTAGGTAAATCCACCCTTCTCAATGCCATCGTCGGCGAAAAGGTGGCGATAGTATCGTCAAAGCCGCAGACCACGAGAAACAGAATCGTCGGAATACTTACAAAGGGAGAGGACCAGTACGTATTTATGGACACGCCCGGTCTGCACAATCCCAAGACCAAGCTGGGCGATTTCATGGTAAAGAGCGCAAACGACACCATGGGCGACGTTGATGCCTGCATACTCGTTGTCGAAGCAGAGCCGAAAATAGGCACCATAGAGAAGGGCATCATCGAGAGGATCGCTCAGACGGGAATGCCCTCGCTGCTCGTTATCAATAAGGTTGACCGTTCCAACGCGCAAAAGGTGGCCGAAACGATACAGCTTTATTCGTCGATGCATGAGTTCGATTCGATAATCCCCATCTCGGCCGCAAAGGAAAAGGGAGTGAACATCGTACTTGACGAATGCGAGAGATATCTGTGCGAGGGTGTGCACTATTTCGACGACGATATCGCCACCGACCAGCCCGAGCGTCAGATCGCATCGGAGATAATCCGCGAAAAGATACTCCGCACCACAAACGACGAGATCCCCCACGGCGTTGCCATCGTTATCGATAAATTCGACGATCAGGGTACGCTCCTAAAAATTTACGCCACCATCGTCTGCGAAAGGGCGACACATAAGGGAATCATCATCGGACATAACGGCGATAAGTTAAAGCAGATAGGCAGCTATGCGCGCGAGGACATGGAAAAATTCTTCGGCACAAAGGTCTATCTCGAGCTTTGGGTAAAGGTCAAGGAAAATTGGCGCGACAACGTCCAGTCGCTGAGCAATCTTGGTTATCGAAGCGAAGAATAATTTTACAAGAATTAAAGAGGAGGCAAAGTAAAACAACCTCCTTTCAGCGCTATTATTCGAAGAATATTAATTTGTTTTTTAAAAGCATTAAAAAGGAGGCTAAGTAAAATGGCAAGGGTAGTCAAATTTACAGGCCTCATTGTGCGCGAAAGCATCTACGGCGAGACGGACAAGCTGATCGACATTATCACACACGAGCGCGGCCGTATAACCGTTGCCGCAAAGGGCTCGCGAAAATCCACAAGCAAGAGCCGCTCGGCTTCGCACGTCATGTTCTACGGCGATTTTGCCTGCTACGAGCGCGACGGACGCTTTTGGCTCAGCGAGGCGAGCGTGATCAGCGATTTTTACGACGTCAATCTTGGAATTAAGCGGCTGTCGCTCATCTCCTACATATTCGACGTCGCCCGATACGTTACCTTTGAGGGCGAAACGTGCGAGGATCTTTTAAGACTGCTGCTCAACGTGCTCTACGTGATCAGTCAGGGTGAGAGGGAAAACGACCTTGTCAAGGCGGTCTTCGAGCTCAGATGTGCCGCCGAGATAGGGTATGCTCCCGAGCTGTCGGGCTGCACGAGATGCACAAATGAATGCACCGATGCGTTTTACGACCTTGAAAACGACGAATGTATATGCAAGGAGTGCGCCGATAAGGCAGGACTTGGCGAAAAGTGCTTTTACTTGCCCGCGCCTGTGCGAAAGGCGGGGGAGTATATAGTATCAGCGCCCCTCAAGCGCATATTTGCCTTTTCGATCGATGACGGCGTCAGCTCATCACTCTTTGCCTTCGCCGAAGGGTATATTCTCGATAAGACCGAGCACTATTTCAAATCGCTTCAATACTACAAAGACATGACAAGATAGTCATAGGGAAACAAAATGTCAGATTTCACAAAGGCGATAGCCACACTTGAATACAATAAAATACTTGAGCTTCTCGCAGATTGCTGTCATACCGAGGGGGCAAGAGGAGAGGCCATGCGCCTTCGTCCCACCTCCGACGTAAAGCGTGTCAAAATGCTCATGGAGCAGACAAGCGACGCAAAAATGCTGGCGTCGGTCAAGGGTTCACCTTCATTCGGCTCGGTAAAGGATATCAATCCTTCGCTTGAAAGGGCCGACAAGGGTGCTCAGCTTAATCCGCGCGAGCTGCTCGACATTGCCGATGTGCTTCGCATATCGCGCACGCTTATCGATTACATCAGCAACGACAAAAAGCAGCAGACATCGCTCGATGAGATTTTTGAACGTCTGTCTGCCAACCGCTTTTTGGAGGAAAAGATATACCGCACGGTGATATCGGAGGATATGATCGCCGATGAGGCATCGCCCGCGTTGGCCGATATCCGCCGCAAAAAGCGCAATACCGCAAACCGCATAAAGGATATTCTGCAGAGATACACCACCGGCGAGCATACCAAATATCTGCAGGAGAATATCATCACCCAGCGTGCCGGACGATATGTTGTTCCGGTCAAGGCCGAATATCGCTCCGAGATAAAGGGACTAACCCACGATACCTCGGCATCGGGCGCCACGCTGTTTATCGAGCCGATGGCGGTCGTTGAGGCAAACAACGAGCTTCGCGTGCTCGAAAGCAAGGAAAAGCACGAGATCGACCGCATTTTGTCCGAGCTTTCGGCCGATTGTGCCGAGCACGCGGCATCCGCGTCGCTCAACTACTACAACATTACGGTACTGGCGTTCATCTTTGCGCGCGCAGAACTGTCATTCAAGATGGATGCATCGGCACCCGTCATTGTTGAGGACAAGTATTCCCTCGAGCTTCAGCGCGCGCGCCATCCGCTGCTCGATTCAAAGACGGTCGTGCCGATAAGCGTCCGTCTTGGCGGCGATTTCGACACACTCGTTATAACAGGTCCGAATACGGGCGGCAAGACGGTTACATTAAAGACGATCGGCCTGCTTTCGATGATGTGCCAATCGGGACTTCATATACCTGCCGACGATCTGTCGGTCATGCCCGTGTTTGAGGATATTTTGGCCGATATCGGCGACGAGCAGTCGATAGAGCAGTCGCTTTCCACCTTCTCGGCACACATGACCAACATCGTGTCCATTCTTGACGAATGCGGCAATGGCAGCCTCGTCCTTTTCGACGAGCTTGGCGCGGGTACCGACCCTGTCGAGGGTGCGGCACTGGCCGAGGCTATACTGGAAAATGCAAGAATGAAGGGCGCACTCTGCGCGGCAACAACTCACTACGCCGAGCTCAAGGAGTACGCGCTCAACACCGATGGCGTTTCAAACGCATCCTGCGAATTCGACGTTGAAACTCTCCGTCCCACATATAAGCTGATAATCGGCACACCCGGACGCTCGAATGCATTCGCGATATCCGAACGGTTGGGACTGTCTGCGAGGGTCATAGATCGCGCAAAGCAGCTTATCAATGCAGACAGCCGACGCTTTGAGGATACCATCGACCGTCTTGAGGCGGCGCGTATAGAAATGGAAGCCCAGCGCGATGAGGCAAGGCGCTTAAGACGCGAATTTGAGGATTTCAAGCAGAGAAAAGAGCGCGAGATCAACGCCAAAAACGAAAAAGCTGAAAAGGAGATCGAAAAATCTCGCGTTAAGGCGACTCAGATGCTCGAAAGTGCCCGCGTTTCCTCCGATTACATCTTTTCACAGCTTGCAGAGCTGAAAAAGGTGCGCGATTCGGGTAAATACTCGTCATCGATAGATTCCTCGCGCGATGATATCCGTCAGCGTCTTCGTCAGATGGGAGATGAGGTCAATCCCGTGGACGAAAGGGTTGTAAAGAATTACAAGCCGCCCCGTCCCTACAAAAAAGGGGACAGCGTGGTCATCGTCAACATCGGACAAAGCGGCACGCTTCTTGATGCTCCCGACAAAAACGGCGACGTTATGGTCATGGCAGGTCTTATCAAGATGAAGACCAACGTCAAAAATTTGATGCTCGACGAGGAGAGCAAGGATAAAAAGAAGGAAGCGAAAAAGACGGTGCAGTCGGGCGAGAGCTTCAGACGTACAGTCCGAGCCGATTTTTCCAACGAGCTCGATCTTCGCGGTAAAAACGGCGAGGAAGCCTTTATTGCCATCGATAAATACCTCGACGAAGCAAAGCTTGTCAATCTTACCACCGTCCGACTTGTCCACGGCAAGGGCACTGGCGCACTCCGCAAGGCAGTGCAGGAATATCTCCGCACCGATTTCCGCGTTAAATCATACCGCCTCGGCCAATACGGCGAGGGAGACAGCGGAGTTACCGTGGTTGAACTGAAATAAATAAAAAACGGTCTGACGTTGTCAGACCGTTTTTTGTGCCAAAGCTCAGATGTTGCCGCTTACGGTAATTACCGCGCTCGAGGGGACAATGCTCCATTCGCCTGTGGTGGGATCCTGTACGTATGAAGCAGCGTCAACGGTTATCTGACCGTCAACGGTGCGGAATTCACCGGTGGAAGCGTTGTAGGTGTAGTTTACACCCTCGACCCAGGCATTGCCGTTGTAGCTTACTGTAATGTCAGACAGCACGGGATTGAAGGTATCCGAAAGGACGGCGTTGTCGGCAATTCCGGATGCGGTATTGCCGTAATTCTGAATAACGAAGGTGTAGGTGATCCGACCGTTTTCGCTGACAACAGTCGGGTTTACCGCTTTTGTAACAGTGAGGCTTGAAGCATCGGATGCATTGATCGTTTCGGAAACGGTTACGTCGTTTACACCGTCACCGCCGATCGTTGCCACGTTGGTGATCTGCGACTGTGCATCAAGGGGAGCGAAGCTGTTGACCGTTGTTTCGTAAACGAGCAGAGCGTTTGACGAGGGCGGAATGCTTATTCCGCTGATAACGAGCTCGTCGTTTGCGGTAACGGTGGGCGATGCCTGAAGCACACCGTTTACGTAGTAGCGAAGAGAGCCGTCGACGTAATCGAGCGGACGAAGGGTGAGTGTGCCGAAGGGGTATACGCCGAGGTTGTCGCTGACGGTCAGACCTGAAAGTGCGGTAGCTCCCGAGTTGACAAGAGCGATAACGTAAGTTACCTTATCGCCCGACGTATAGACGGTGGTCAGAGCGTCTTTTGAGGCAGTGAGCACGCCTACGATCTCGCCGACGGTTATGTTCGACTGCGTCACGTTGCCGTTGTAGGACAAGCTTGCCTGATTGAAAAAGGTTGCCATTTTTAAATATCCTCCATGTAATTGTTCTTACGGCCATTAAAAGCCGTGTTATATAGTATGCGGATATTTAGAGTGAGGTTACCTTTTTTCGGCAAAATACACTTGCTCTCGCTAATGAAACGTGCTATAATAAACGTATCAAATCATTCGGAGAAAACAATGGAATTAAAGCAGATAGCATATATAAAGACTTCATTTCCCGACAAATTCGGCGTACCGCGCCAGAGCGGACTTGTAAAGGGGCTTCGGGGCAAGATTATTTTCCTGCCCGAGTTCCGCACACCCGACGCTTTGCGCGGGATCGAAGGGTACTCCCATCTCTGGCTGATATGGGGCTTTTCCGAGTCGCATAAAAGCGAATGGTCGGCAACAGTTGCCCCTCCCCGTCTTGGTGGAAAGAAGCGCATGGGCGTTTTTGCCACCCGATCCCCCTACCGTCCCAATCCCATCGGGCTGTCGTCGGTAGAGCTCGAATCGGTGGAAGTTGACGAAAAGCTTGGTACGGTACTGAATGTTCGGGGAATCGATATGATCGACAACACCCCCATCTACGACATCAAACCCTACCTCGCCTATGCCGACAGCCATCCCGATGCGCGCGGCGGCTTTGCAAACGAGGTGCTTGAGCATCACTTAAAGGTGGAGATCCCCGAAAACGTCGAAAAGCTGATCGACGAAAGCGAACGCGACAATATAATCGGTCTTCTATCAGAAGACCCCCGCAGCGCATACATCCACGACGAAGAA